>NZ_JAGPXJ010000211.1:0-574 GCF_018070605.1 Streptomyces sp. B15 | reverse complement strand
ATGGAATCAACACGAGTGCAGGGGAATGGAATGTAATGGAATGTAATGGAATGGAATCATCCGGAATGGAATGGAATGGAATGGAATCAACCCGAGTGCAATGGAATGGAGTGGAATGGAATGGAATGGAATGGAACAACCCGAATGGAATGGAATGTAATGGAGAGTAAGGGAGTTGAATAGAATCAATCGGAATGTAACGGAATGGAATGCAACGGAATGGAATGGAATGGAATGGAATGGAATGCAATGGAATGGAATCAACCCGAGTGGAATGGCATGGAATGGAATGCAATGGAATGGAATGGAATGGAATCAATTCGAGTGGAAAGGAATGGAATGGAATGGAAAGGAATGCAATGAAATCAACTCGAGTGGAATGGAATGGAATGGAATGGAATGGAATGCAATGGAATGGAATGGAATGGAATGGAATGGAATCAATCATTCCGAGTGGAATGGAAGGGAATGTAATGGAGTGGAAAGAAGGGAATGGAATCAACCCGATTGGAATGCAAGGCAATGGAATGGGATGGAAAGGAATGGAATGGAATCATCTCGATTGCCATAGAAT
>NZ_JAGPXJ010000210.1:0-590 GCF_018070605.1 Streptomyces sp. B15 | reverse complement strand
CCGTCATGCTGGCGAGCGAGGCCCTGCCGCGCGGCGGCACGGTTCACCTGGCGGGCGAGGCGAGCGGGTTGGCGGTGTGGCCGGAGGGCCGCAACGCCGCCTGGCCCCCCTGCCTGACCGCCGCGCTGGCCGGTGACGAGGTCTCCGGCCCGCGCGACGTCATGGCGCCGCTGCTGCTGCACCTGGCCGCGGCGGCCGGGATGGGTCCCGCCCTGGCGCTCGGACGGGACGGCGCGGCCGCCCCGCTGACGCTCATGCCGGAAGCGAAGCAGCGCGTCGCCTAGCGACGTCGGGAATCGGGCGGTGCTTTACCAAATCTTCGGGCACCGACCGGCATGTTGATCCCCGCATATGGCTCGCGGGGTTCCCATGGACGACTTGATCGCCGATTTTCTTACCGAAACGAGCGAGGGGCTGGCCGGACTCGATACGGCCCTCCTCCGACTCGAGCGTCACCCGGACGATCCCCGGACGATCGGCGAGATCTTCCGCCTCATCCACACCATCAAGGGCACCTGCGGCTTCCTCGGCCTCGGCCGGCTCGAGCGCGTGGCCCATGCCGGCGAGAACGTCCTCGGCCGCTACCGGGA
>NZ_JAGPXJ010000209.1:0-617 GCF_018070605.1 Streptomyces sp. B15 | reverse complement strand
TCCTGGTCGCCCCCGGGCCGTCGTCCACGTCCGGGCCCTGGTCCGGTCGGCTGCCGGTCCGGACAGCTGATGATCCGTCAGTGGAATTGTCGCCCCACCCACCTGCCCCACGCCTGAAGGACATGCCCCCATGCTGTCGTTCGCCACGGACGTTCCCGCGCTGCTGCTGCGTCTCGATCCGAACCCGTACCACCACGGCACCCTGGGCGCCGCCCGGTCGCTGGGGCGTGCGGGGATCGAGGTGCACGCCCTGCTCGGCTCGCGCGGCCCGGTGGGCAGATCCCGCTTCCTGCACCGGGTACACACCCCGCCGCGTACCGCGACCGGCCGCCCCGGCGGCCCGGACCGCTCGACGGCGCACGGCGCGCTGTCCGACGCGGCGCTGGAGCGCCTGCTCCTCGACGTCTCGGCCAGGATCGGCAGACCGGCCGTGCTCGTTCCGCTGGACGACCACGGCGCGATCGCCACGGCCCGCCTCGCGCCCCGGCTCGCCGGACGCTACCTGCTGCCCGCCGTGGACGCCGGACTGCCCGCACGGCTGGCGGACAAGGCGGAGCTGGGTGCCGTCGGCGACGGCGCCGGCGTCGCGCACCCCACCACCGTGCTGCCCGGCAGCG
>NZ_JAGPXJ010000021.1:0-97346 GCF_018070605.1 Streptomyces sp. B15 | reverse complement strand
GGCCCAGGATGAGGCCCGCAGCCATTGGAGGCGGGCATCATCATTTGTAATCCTTCAAGAGCTTGCGGAACTCGGCGCCAGTCTTGGCGGCAGCCTCCTTCGGCGACTTGCCCCCGGCAAGGACCCCGTCGACGCCGACCCGAACAGGCTCGAAAAGGGAGTTGCCCTCGGCGATCCAGGGCCGCTGCACGGCCTTCTCCACGGCGGGCCGGAAGAACTTCACCATCTCGTTGCGCCGCACGGCATCCCTCTCGTACACGGACTTCCGCGTGGGCAGGAGCGACAGCTCCTTCGTCGTGCGGGCCTGCACCTCGGCGCTGCTCATGTACTTGGCGAACTCCTGCGCCGCGCGCATGTTCTTGCTGCCGGCGTACACGGACAGGTTCCAGCCGCCCTGCGGCGACCCCTGCGCCTTGCTGCCGGCCGGTACGGGGGCCACGCCCAGGTTGTCGGCGTCGGCGCCCTCGAACTCCTTGCCCTCGCGGGCGAGTGCGATGTCCCAGGGGCCGTCGATGATCATGGCGACCTTGCCTTCCTGGAACGCCTTGATGCCGTTCTCCTGGCCGTCGCTGGAGTCGGTGACGGCCGCCTTGGAGTCGACGAGGTCCTTCATGGCGGCCAGCGCCCGCACACCCGGTTTGTCGTCGACGGTGACCTTCTTGCGCTCGGCGTCGATCAGGTCGCCGCCCTCGCCGTAGAGGTAGGGCAGGAACCAGTAGGGGTCGTCGCCGCGCAGGTACAGCGCGGTGGCGCCGGTCTTGTCCTTGATCTTCTTGGCGTTCTTCTTCAGCTCTGCGAACGACGTGGGGACTTCCACTCCGGCCTTCTTCAGCAGCCGCTTGTTGTAGAAGAGGCCGAGGGTGTCGGTGACCTGTGGAACCGCGTAGGTCTTGCCCTTGAAGCGGGTGGAGCCGGCTGCTGTCTTGAGGTAGTCGGACTCGTTGTCGAGCGCCGGGGTGCCGTCCAGCGGGGCGAGGTAGCCGAGGTTGGCGAAGTCGGCGACCCAGGCGACCTCGGTGCGCATCACGTCGGGTGCTCCGGAGTTGCCGCCGGCCGCGTTCTTGAACTTCTGGTTGGCGTCTCCGAAGTTGACGTGCACGTACTTGACGTCCACCTTGGGGTGCTTCTTCTCGAAGTCCTCGGCGATCTTCTTGTAGGTGTCCTTCTCGCCGTCGTTCGAGGTGTCCCAGTAGGTGACAGTGCCTTCGATCTTGCCGTTGCCGTTGTCGGCACCGTCCGAACCGCCGCAAGCCGTTGCTGCAAGTGCCAGCCCCGCTACCAGCGCGGTGGCGCCTATGCCACGCCGCATGTCCGATCCCTCCGCAAGGTGAAAGGGCGCACGCATCGACATCTGCTGGCCTGTGGCGGCGCCCGGCTGCGGAGGAACGTAACAGCGGTGACATCCGGAGGAAAGACCTTGCCGCAAATTTCTGCAAGAATGCGAGGCGCACCGCTCGCGCACGTAACTCCTGGGCCGTGTCCGCGTTGTCACCCTTGACACTGGCTTGCCACCCTTCGCGACCCGTACCGGATCCCGCCCGATGGGGAAGACTTGTGACCCAGCACGCCACCACCCAGCACACCGTCGGCTCCGCCCCGGCGGTCAGCTCCGACCCGGCGGTCGACTGCGACCCCGCGCCCGCGTCCAGCCCACCGCAATCCTCCTTGGGCTGGTGGCGGGACGCCGTCATCTACCAGATCTACGTCCGCTCCTTCGCCGACAGCGACGGGGACGGCGTGGGTGATCTGCCGGGCGTGCGGCAGCGGTTGCCCTATCTGGCCGAGCTCGGCGTCGACGCCGTATGGCTGACGCCGTTCTACGCCTCCCCGCAGGCCGACGGCGGCTATGACGTGGCCGACTACCGGGCGGTCGACCCCCGCTTCGGCGAGCTGTCGGATGCCCGTGCGCTGGTGGACGAGGCGCATGCGCTCGGGCTCCGCGTCATCCTCGACATCGTTCCCAACCACACCTCCGACCAGCACCCCTGGTTCCGGCGCGCGCTGGCCGGCGACCCCGAGGCACGGGAGCGCTACTACTTCCGCGACGGCCGGGGCGAGCGCGGCCAACTGCCGCCCAACGACTGGGAGTCCGTCTTCGGCGGCCCGGCCTGGAGCCGGGTGCCCGGCTCCGAGGGGCAGTGGTATCTGCACCTGTTCGCGCCCCAGCAGCCTGATGTGAACTGGCAGCATCCGCGCGTCCACGAGGAGTTCGACTCGGTGCTGCGGTTCTGGCTGGACCTGCGGGTGGACGGCTTCCGCATCGATGTGGCGCACGGCATGGTCAAGGCCGAGGGGCTGCCCGACATCGGCTCGCGTGAACAGGCACGCATGGTCGGTGCGCAGCAGCTGCCGTTCTTCGACCAGGACGGTGTGCACGAGATCCACCGCTCCTGGCGCCGGCTGCTGGAGTCCTACGGTCCCGACCGGATCGGTGTCGCCGAGGCGTGGGCGCCGACCGCCGAGCGGCTGGCGCTGTATGTGCGCCCCGACGAGCTGCACCAGGCGTTCAACTTCCACTTCCTGCAGGCCGGATGGGACGTCGGTGAGCTGCGGAGGGTGATCGAGGAGTCGATGGCGGCCACCACCGGTGTCGGCGCACCGACCACCTGGGTGCTCTCCAACCACGACGTCGTACGCCACCGCACCCGGCTCGGCTCGCTGGCCCGGGCCCGCGCCGCCGCGCTGCTGATGCTCGCGCTGCCCGGCTCCGTCTACCTCTACCAGGGGGAGGAGCTGGGCCTGCCGGAGGTGACCGAACTGCCCGACGAGGCGCGCCAGGACCCGGCCTTCTGCCGTGTCGTGCCCGGCACGTCGGCCGAGGGCCAGGAGGGGCTGCGGGACGGCTGCCGGGTTCCGCTGCCCTGGGAGACGGAGGGGCCCTCCTACGGTTTCGGCCCGGCCGGAAGCTGGTTGCCGCAGCCGTCGGACTGGCGCGGGCTTTCCGTGCAGGCCCAGACCGGCGATCCGCTCTCCACCCTGGAGCTGTACCGCACCGCGCTGCGGCTGCGCCGGCTGCTGCCGGGGCTCGGCGACAGCGCGATGGAGTGGCTGGAGGCGCCCGACGGGGTGCTCGCGCTCTCCCGCCCCGGTCTGGTCTGCCTGCTCAACACCCGGGAGGAGGCGGTGTTCATGGATCCGCCCGGCGAGCTGCTGCTCTCCTCGGTGCCGGAGGAGTCCCGGGACTCGATGGAGGACGGGGCGCCCGCCGGGCAGCTTCGTATCCCGGCGAATTCCTGCACTTGGTGGGCAGCCTGATGCCGGGCCGGTAAGGTCCAGTCCTGTGACCGCGCGGCTGGCTGACATCGCAGCACAAGCGGGGGTCAGCGAAGCCACCGTCAGCCGGGTGCTCAACGGCAAGGCGGGAGTGGCGGCGACCACCCGCGAATCAGTGCTGGCCGCCCTCGATGTGCTCGGGTACGAGCGACCCGTCAAGCTGCGCCGCCGCAGCGAGGGCCTCGTAGGGCTGATCATCCCCGAGTTGGAGAATCCGATATTCCCGGCCTTCGCGCAGGTCATCGCGCAGGGCCTCACCCGGCAGGGCTACACCCCGGTCCTCGCCACCCAGACCCCCGGCGGCTCCACCGAGGACGAGCTGACGGAGATGCTGGTGGAGCGCGGCGTCGCCGGGATCATCTTCGTCTCGGGGCTGCACGCCGATACGACCGCCGACGTCGGGCGGTACGAACGCCTGCACGGCCAGGGGGTTCCCTTCGTCCTCGTCAACGGCTTCTCCGAGGGGGTGCGGGCGCCCTTCGTCTCCCCCGACGACCGTGCCGCCATGCGGCTGGCCGTCACCCATCTGGTCTCGCTCGGCCACGAGCGGATCGGGCTGGCCCTCGGGCCCGAGCGCTTCGTGCCGGTCCAGCGCAAGATCGAGGGCTTCACCGGGACCATGCGCGAGCACTTCCGCGGTGATCCGGCCGAGCTGATCCAGCACTCCCTCTACACCCTCGAAGGCGGCCAGGCGGCGGCGGCCGCGCTGCTGGCGAGGGGCTGCACCGCCGTGGTGTGCGCCAGCGACATGATGGCGCTCGGCGCGATCCGCGCGGCCCGGCAACGCGGGCTCGCCGTGCCGGACGACATCTCGGTCATCGGTTTCGACGACTCCCCCCTCATCGCCTTCACCGATCCGCCGCTGACCACCATCCGGCAGCCGGTCACCGCGATGGGGCAGGCGGCCGTACGGGCGCTGCTGGAGGAGATCGGCGGTACGCCGGCGCCGCACAGCGAGTTCGTCTTCCTCCCGGAGCTGGTGGTACGCGGATCCACCGCGTCCCGTAGGAGGAACCAGTAGGAGGAGCCCGTAGGAGAAGTAGTTCTCCGGGGTCCACCGAGGGTACGACGCCGGGTGTCCAAGACCCGACCGCAGGATGATCGGCCCGTGGCCCCCATCTGGCAGACTGTCGCTCTATGGGGGTACCGACGACGAGGACCGAAGACGACAGCCGGCAGGACACCGCCGAAGACCCTGCGGGCCACGCCACCGCCGACCCCGAAGAGGTCGCGGAGCGTGTCACCGCCGAGAGCGGCGAAGGCGCCGCGGGGCATACCGCCGCGGGCGGTGAGCCGCCAAAGGCGGCAGCCGACGCGCAGCGCGGCGTCCTGGCCCGGTGGCGCTCCCCCCGGCACCCCCGGCTGTGGTTCGAGATCGTCCTGATCGCGGTCAGTTACTGGACGTACTCCCTGATCCGCAACGCCGTTCCGGAGCAGCGCGCCGAGGCGCTGCGCAACGCCGACTGGATCTGGCGCGCCGAGCACACGCTCGGTATCGCCGTCGAGCACTCCATCAACCATGCCGTCGGCGGTGTGACGTGGTTGATCGTCTCGATGAACTACTACTACGCCACGCTGCACTTCGTCGTGACGATCGGGGTGCTGGTGTGGCTCTACCGCACCCATCCGGGGCGGTACGCCGCCACCCGGCTGGTGCTCTTCGCCACGACGGGTACGGCGCTGCTGGGCTACTACCTCTTCCCGCTCGCGCCGCCTCGGCTGATGGACGGCGGGAACTTCATCGACACCGTGCAGGTGCATCAGACCTGGGGGTCGATGGCGTCCGGGAACCTCGCCCAGATGTCCAACCAGTACGCGGCCATGCCCTCGATGCACATAGGGTGGTCCGTGTGGTGCGGGGTCACCATCGCGATGCTGGCCCGCCCGGTGTGGGTGAAGGTGCTGGGGGTGCTGTACCCGGTCACGACACTGACCGTCATCGTGAGCACCGCCAACCATTTCTGGCTGGACGCCGTGGGCGGGCTGCTCTGCCTCGGTCTGGGCTTCGCCCTGTCCTACGCCTGGTACGGCCGAGTCTCCTACCGTCTCCCCCGGTTGGCCACCGCCCCGGCGTGAGCGCCCAGGCGTGAGGGGCCGCCCCTGGAGCGGGCGGGCTCACTCGGCGTCGTAGAAGAGGCGGTCCACCACGGCGCGGGCCCGCCGGGTCACCCGACGGTAGTCGTCGAGCATTTCCCCGACGTGCCCCGGCTCGTACCCCAGGTACCGGCCCACCGCTGCGAGCTCCCTCGATTCGGAGGGGAAGGTGTCGCCGGGGCGCCCCCTCACGAGCATCGCGGCGTTGCGCACCCGGGAGGCCAGCACCCACGCCTCGTCGAGCACGTCCGCGTCGTCCTCGCCGATCAGGTCGGCCTGCCGCGCGGCGGCGAGCGCGGCCCGGGTCCGGGTGGTCCGCAGAGCGGGCAGTTCCGCGCCGTGCCGCAGCTGCATCAGCTGCACCGTCCACTCGACGTCGGTGAGCCCGCCGCGCCCCAGCTTGGCGTGGGTGGTCGGGTCCGCGCCGCGCGGGAGGCGTTCGCTCTCCATCCGGGCCTTGAGGCGGCGGATCTCGCGTTCGGCGTCGTCGGACAAGCCGCCGGTCGGGTACCGCAGCGGATCGATGAGTTCGATGTACCGCTCCCCCAGCCCCGCGTCCCCCGCGACGAACTCGGCGCGCAGCAGTGCCTGGCTCTCCCAGACCACCGACCAGCGGTCGTAGTAGGCGGCGTAGGAGGCCAGCGAGCGGGCGAGGGCGCCGGATTTGCCCTCGGGGCGCAGGTCGGCGTCGATGAGCAGCGGCGGGTCGGAGGTGGGGAGCTGGAGGAGTCGCCGCATCTCGGTGGCGACCGCGAACGCCGCCTTGCCGGCCTCGTGTTCGCTGACCCCCTCCCGCGGCTCGTGCACGAACAGCACGTCCGCGTCGGAGCCGTAGCCCATCTCGTGGCCGCCGAAGCGGCCGACGCCGATGACCGCGAACCGGGTGGGCAGTTCGTCGCCCCACTGCTGGCGGACGGCGGCGCGCAGGGCTCCGGCGAGGGTGGCGGCGTTGATGTCGGTGAGCGCGTCGCCGACCCGGTCGAGGGCTTCGCCGGGCTCTTGCTGGGCGATGTCCTCGGTGCCGTACGCGCCGATCAGGTCGCCGGCGGCGGTGCGGAACAGCTCCCGGCGGCGCACCCCGCGCGCTGCGGCGACGGCCGCCTCGGCGCCCTCGGCGCGGCCGACGGCGGCCAGGGTCTCCTGGGTGAGCGCGGTCCGTGAGCGGGGGCGCAGCCCGTGCTCGTCGCCGAGGAGGGCGACGGCTTCGGGGGCGCGCAACAGCAGATCGGGGGCGAACCGGCCGGCCGACAGGACGCGGGCGAGGTTCTCCGCCGCGGCGCCCTCGTCCCGTAGCAGTCGCAGATACCAGGGCGATTTGCCCAGCGCGTCGGAGACCTTGCGGAAGCCGAGGAGGCCCGCGTCCGGGTCGGCGGAGTCGGCGAACCAGCCCAGCAGTACCGGCAGCAGGGTGCGCTGGATGGCGGCCTTGCGGGTGACGCCGGAGGCCAGCGCCTCCAGGTGGCGCAGCGCGGAGGCGGGGTCGGCGTAGCCGAGCGCTTCCAGGCGCTGCCGGGCGGCCTGCGGCGAGAGGCGTTCGTGCCCGGCCTCCAGTTGGGCCACGGCGTCCAGCAGCGGCCGGTAGAACAGCTTCTCGTGCAGTCGCCGTACGGCCGAGGCGTGCCGCCGCCATGCCTTGTGCAGTTCGGTGACGGGCTCGCTGCGGTAGCCGAGCGAGCGGCCGAGGCGGCGCTGGTCGGCCTCGGCCTCCGGCATCAGATGAGTGCGGCGCAGCTGGTGCAGCTGGATGCGGTGCTCCATGGTGCGCAGGAAGCGGTAGGCGGCGTCCAGGGCCGCCGCGTCCTGCCGGCCCACGTAGCCGCCCGCGGCCAGCGCGTCGAGCGCTTCGAGCGTGGTGGGGCTGCGCAGCGAGGTGTCGCTGCGGCCGTGCACGAGCTGGAGCAGTTGTACGGCGAACTCGACGTCCCGCAGCCCGCCGGGGCCCAGTTTCAGCTCGCGGTCCAGCTGGGCCGCGGGGATGCTGGCGACCACGCGGCGGCGCATCTGCTGGACGTCGGTGACGAAGTTGTCCCGCTCGGCCGCCTGCCACACCAGCGGCGTCACGGCGTCCACGTACTCGTAGCCCAGCTGTGCGTCGCCCGCCATCGGGCGGGCCTTGAGCAGCGCCTGGAACTCCCATGTCTTGGCCCAGCGTTGGTAGTAGGCCAGATGGCTGCTGAGGGTGCGCACCAGCGGCCCGTTGCGGCCCTCGGGGCGCAGATTGGCGTCGACGGGCCAGATGGTGCCCTCGGCGGTGGTGTCGGAGCAGATCCGCATCATGCGGGCGGCGATCCGGGTGGCCGCCTTCAGTGCCTGTTCGGACTCGTTGCCGCTTTCGGTGCCGGGGCTGCCGGCGGCCGGTTCGGCGACGAAGATGACGTCCACGTCGGAGACGTAGTTGAGCTCGTGACCGCCCGCCTTGCCCATGGCGACGACGGCCAGCCGGCAGGCGGCGGCGTCCTCGGGCGCCTCGGTCTCGGCGATCGTCAGCGCCCGGCGCAGGGTGGCGGTCGCCAGGTCGGCGAGTTCGGCGGCGGTCTGCGCCACATCGCTGGTGCCGCACACGTCGCGGGCCGCGATGGACAGCAACGCCCTGCGGTAGGCGACCCGCAGCGCGTCGGGCCCGTCGACGTCCTGCAGCGCCGCCTCGAACTCGGCCACCCCGGGGTGGAGGTCGGCCGACTCGTAGGTGACCAGCGCCTCCCAGTCGTGCGGATGGCCGGCCAGGTGGTCGGCCAGCGCGTCGGAGGCGCCGAGCACGCCGAGCAGCCGGTCACGCAGCGGCTTGGCGCCCAGGAGGGTGTCGAGGAGGGGCTGGGCGTCCTTGTCGCGGGCCTCCTGCGCCTCGATGAGCCGGACGAGGCCGAAGAGGGCGAGGTCCGGGTCGGCGGTGGCGCCGAGCGCGTCGAGGAAGAGGGCGTCGTCGCGGACGGGCGCGAGTGAGGGGCTGTCGAGGAGCCGTGCGGCGGCTTCCGGGTCCGTGAAACCGTGCCGCAACAGTCGCCCGTACCGGGTGCCCCGCCGCCCTTCTGGTGCCACGCTCACTCCTCTTGTTCCATATCCCGGCCCCATCCGCCGGACTCCGTCCGAGGGCCCTCCTTGCCCGTTTTCCGCGGGGGACACCGCCACGCCCCGGAGGGGGTACAACGTAGCCCCTCCGGTGTCCGGGCAGCGGGTGCCGGCGGCCGGAGCCTTTCCGGGGAAACGGTGACAGGGTGGGACAGGGGCCTACAGCACCGGCAGGCTCTTACGCAACTCGAAGGCGGTGACCTCGCTGCGGTACTCCTCCCACTCCTGCTTCTTGTTGCGCAGGAAGAAGTCGAACACGTGCTCGCCCAGCGTCTGGGCGACCAGTTCGCTGCGTTCCATGAGACTGATCGCCTCCCCGAGGTTCTGCGGCAGCGGCTCGATCCCCATGGCGCGCCGCTCCGCGTCGGAGAGCGCCCACACGTCGTCGTCGGCCCCGGCCGGGAGTTCGTAGCCCTCCTCGATGCCCTTGAGGCCGGCGGCGAGCAGCACGGCGTAGGCGAGGTAGGGGTTGGCTCCGGAGTCGAGGGAGCGCATCTCGATGCGGGTGGAGCCGGTCTTGCCGGGCTTGTACATCGGCACGCGGACCAGCGCGGAGCGGTTGTTGTGGCCCCAGCAGATGTACGAGGGGGATTCGCCGCCCTCTCCGGCCGTGCGGTTGGCGCCGCCCCAGATGCGCTTGTAGGAGTTGACCCACTGGTTGGTGACGGCGGAGATCTCCCCGGCGTGGGTGAGCAGCCCGGCGATGAAGGAGCGGCCGACCTTGGAGAGCTGGTACTCGGCGCCGGACTCGTAGAAGGCGTTGCGGTCGCCCTCGAACAGGGAGAGGTGGGTGTGCATGCCGGAGCCGGGGTATTCGGAGAACGGCTTGGGCATGAAGGTGGCCTGGACGCCCTGTTCCAGTGCGACCTGCTTCATGACCAGGCGGAACGTCATGATGTTGTCGGCGGTGGACAGCGCGTCGGCGTAGCGCAGGTCGATCTCCTGCTGGCCGGGGGCCCCCTCGTGGTGGGAGAACTCCACGGAGATGCCCATGGACTCCAGCATGGTGATGGCCTGGCGGCGGAAGTCCATGCCGACGTTCTGCGGGGTGTGGTCGAAGTATCCGGAGGAGTCGGCCGGGACGGGGCGGGAGCCGTCCACCGGCTTGTCCTTGAGCAGGTAGAACTCGATCTCCGGGTGGGTGTAGAAGGTGAACCCGAGGTCGGAGGCCTTGGCCAGCGCGCGCTTGAGGACGTAGCGCGGGTCCGCGTAGGAGGGGGAGCCGTCCGGCATCAGGATGTCGCAGAACATGCGTGCGGTACCGGGGGCCTCGGCCCGCCACGGCAGTATCTGGAAGGTGCCGGGGTCGGGCTTGGCGATCATGTCGGACTCGTAGACGCGGGCGAAGCCCTCGATGGCCGAGCCGTCGAAGCCCATCCCTTCATCGAAGGCCTGTTCGAGCTCGGCGGGGGCGACCGCGACCGATTTCAGGAAGCCGAGGACATCGGTGAACCAGAGCCGGACGAACCGGATGTCGCGCTCCTCCAGCGTGCGGAGGACGAATTCCTGCTGCTTGTCCATGGGGCCTATCCTTGCAGGTCAGAGGGGTTCGCTCGGGTCCCCCGGCGCACGGGGCCATATCAGCATTCCACCACAGGGTTTCCGCTGGATTGCGCGGCCCGATCCGATCGTTTCACAGCGGGCGACAGCGAGCACCGCCTCACACCTGCGCGCACACCGTGTGACGCCAAGGTCACATATGGAGTCGTCCGCGGGCAAAGCCGCGGGGCCGGGTGCGGGCGGTGGAATTTCCGGGAACCCTCGCGCATTGAGAGGGGCGACAGGTAGTTCAATGGTCAACTACTTCGACCGAGCGCACCACCGAGGACGGCGAGCATCATGACGGCCACGGCCACCCCCATCCAGTTCGGGATCTTCACCGTCGGCGACGTGACACCCGACCCCACCACGGGACGTACGCCGACCGAGCACGAGCGGATCAAGGCGATGCTGACCATCGCCCTGAAGGCGGAGGAGGTGGGACTCGACGTCTTCGCCACCGGCGAGCACCACAACCCACCGTTCGTACCGTCCTCGCCGACGACCATGCTCGGCTACCTCGCGGCCCGGACCGAGCGGCTGATCCTCTCCACCTCCACCACCCTGATCACCACCAACGACCCGGTGAAGATCGCCGAGGACTTCGCGATGCTCCAGCACATCGCGGACGGCCGCGTCGATGTGATGATGGGCCGCGGCAACACCGGCCCGGTCTACCCCTGGTTCGGCCAGGACATCCGGCAGGGCATCCCGCTGGCGATCGAGAACTACGCGCTGCTGCGCAAGCTGTGGACCGAGGACGTCGTCGACTGGCAGGGCCGCTTCCGCACCCCCCTCCAGGGCTTCACCTCCACCCCCCGCCCGCTGGACGGCGTACCCCCGTTCGTCTGGCACGGGTCGATCCGCAGCCCGGAGATCGCCGAACAGGCCGCGTACTACGGCGACGGCTTCTTCGCCAACAACATCTTCTGGCCCAAGGACCACTTCAAGCAGCTGATCAATCTCTACCGCGACCGCTTCGAGCACTACGGTCACGGCACCCGCGAGCAGGCCCTCGTCGGCCTGGGCGGTCAGGTCTTCATGCGGCGCAGGTCCCAGGACGCGGTCGCGGAGTTCCGCCCCTACTTCGACAACGCCCCCGTCTACGGGCACGGACCCAGCCTGGAGGAGTTCACCGACCAGACCCCGCTGACCGTCGGCAGCCCCCAGGAAGTCATCGACAAGACGCTGACCTTCCGCGAGTCCTTCGGCGACTACCAGCGCCAGCTCTTCCTCATGGACCACGCCGGCCTGCCGCTCAAGACCGTGCTGGAGCAGCTGGACATGCTGGGCGAAGAGGTCGTACCGGTACTGCGCAAGGAAATGGCCGCCCGGCGCCCCGCCGGGACGGCCGACGCCCCCACCCACGCCGCACGGGTCGCACAACACGAGGGAGCCGCCGTATGACATCCGCCGACAGCACCCGTCCGGTGCGGCTGACCGTCGTCTCGGCCGGACTGAGCGAACCGTCGTCCACCCGGCTGCTGGCCGACCGGCTCGCCGAGGCGACACGGGTCGCGCTCCGCGAGGAGGGCGTCGAGGCCGAGGCCGGGGTCGTCGAACTCCGGGAAGTGGCCACCCAGATCGCCCACAACTTCGTCACCGGCTTCGCGGACGCGCGGCTGCGCGAGGCGATCGAGCAGGTGACGGGGGCGGACGGACTGATCGCCGTCACCCCGGTCTTCTCCGCCTCCTACAGCGGACTGTTCAAGTCGTTCTTCGACGTACTGGACAGGGACGCCCTGGCGGGCAAGCCCGTGCTGCTGGGCGCCACCGGTGGCACTCCGCGCCACTCGCTCGTCCTGGAGCACGCCATGCGGCCGCTGTTCGCCTACCTGCGCGCGGTGGCGGCACCGACCGCCGTCTACGCGGCCACCGACGACTGGGCCGCCCGGGATGACGACTTCTCCCGCCGGATCGCCCGCGCGGGCGGCGAGCTGGCCGGCCTGGTCGCCCCGCACGCCGCGGCGGGCACCTCCCCCACCGCGGAACCGGACGTGGTGCCCTTCGAGCAGCAACTCGCCGCGCTCCGCGTGGAGGAGTGACCGGGCGCCCTGTGCCCCGGCGCCACCAGCGCCGGGGCACCCGCGTCACCGCCCGGAGTGCGTCACCTCACCCCGCGTCACCTCCCCCGCTGACCTGGCGGATGCGCCCCGGCAGGTCGCGCTCCGCCGGACGCTACTCGGTGCGCAGCGCCGTGGCCGTACGCGCCCTGGCCGCCCAGCCGGCCGGGACCAGCGCGCCCAGCACCGCGATCACCAACCCGCCCAGCCCCAGCAGGAGCAGCTCAACGGGCGCGTACACATCGAGGACCGGCGACGGCAGACTGGTACCTACGGCGCGCCCCATCACCGGCATGACGAGGCTGTGCAGCGCGTACCCCGCCGGCACACCGATCAGCCCGCCGAGCACGCCGATGACGGTCACCGAGGCGAGCACAAGGCTCATGGTCTGCCGGGGCGAAAAGCCGATCGCCTTGCAGACGCCCAGGTCGTGGATGCGTTCCCGGGTGTCGAGGACGACGGAGTTGAGCACGCCGAGACCGGCCACGGACACCAGCATGGCGGTCAGCAGCACCGCCGTCGCGGACATGATGAGGACGACGCCTTCCTGCCCCGAGGGAGCGTCGGTCGTGGCGTCGCCGCCCAGCGGCTGGACGACCGCGGCGATCTTCTGGGCGTACTCGTCGGCGGAGAAGCCGGAGTCCACCGCGACGAGGAAGGTACTGGGCTCGGCCGACGCGAAGTCGGCCAGGTCCGCGTGGATCTCCAACTCGCTGCCCGAGGTGTCGAAGGACTCGCCCACGATGCGCAGGTTCGCGGTCTCCTTCTCGTAGGCCACCCGCACCGTGTCACCGATCTTGGTGCTGGTCCTTTCCAGGAAGCGCGTGGGCACCACGACCTGCCCTCTGCCGGTGAGCCAGTGCCCGGAGATCATCGCGTAGCTGCCGGAGCGCACATCGCCGTCGTAGAGGCCGGCCCGGACCGAGCCGGAGATCCCGGCCACGGCGACCTCGGCCCGAGTCTTGCCGTAGTACGACCTGGTGCCCGCCTGCGACTCGATGGCCGACCGCACCTTCGCCGGGTCGGCAGCCTCGAGTGCGGACGTGCTCGCCCCGCTGCCGCCTGCCGGGGACGGGCTTGCCACGCCGCCTCCCGCAGGAGGAGGCGGAGGGGGAGCGACGTTGTCCGGCTTGGTGGTCGTGACCGTGACCGCGGCCCGGCTCTCGGGGTCCTGCGAGGCGCCGATCTCGGTCAGGGACGAGGTCAGCCCCACCGCGAAGGTCGCAGCGGCCGTACCGGACGCCACCGCGAGCAGCATCGCGAGGGCACGGACCGGATGGGTGAACGGGGTGGCGAGACCGTAGGTCACCGGTCGCGGCAGTGGCAGCAGCCCGACCGCCCGGTGCGCCCACCGGCCGCGTCCCGTGCGCGGCGACCGGCCGACCGCGATGGCCTCGACGGTAGGCAGTCTTCCGGCCCGCAGTGCGGGGACCAGCGCGGCGAGCCCCACGATGACCAGCGCCGCGGCCGGCACCGCGACATCCACCCACCAGGCCACCGAAAGCGAGACGGTGCCGTACACCGCCTCGGTGTCCGAGAGCAGCGGCACCGCCAGGAGGTTGCCCAGGACGACCCCCAGGGCGATGCCGGCACCGGCCGGAATCAGCGCCTGGGCCACGTAGGCGCGTACGACCTCGCGTGGGGTGAAGCCGATGGCCTTGAGAATGCCGATTCTGCGCAGGCCGGTACCGACCGCCCCACTGACCACACTGCTGACGATGATCACCGACATCACGATGCCGAGTACGCCGAAAGCCGTCACGAACGGGACGGTCGCCGCCGCACCCTGCTCAGCGGCGCGCTTGGTGTCCAGCCAGGACTGGGTGCCCAGCAGCGCCCCGGACCCCACGGCGGCGGTGAGCTTCTTCCGGTCGGCGAGGATCTGCGCCTTCGTGCTCGCGGAGTCGAAGCGGTAGAGCATCTGGCTCGTGACCCGGCCGGCCTCCGACGCCAGCGCCTCGACCTGCGTGGGGGTCGTCCAGGCGTCTGCGGTCCTGCCGGCCGACACGGCGAAGCCGACGATCGTCAGGTCGGGGGCCTTCTTGGCGGCCGAAGCCTTCAAGGTGGCGCCGATTTCGACGGCGGGCCCCTCGAACGACGCGTCGAGCACGATCTCGCCCGGCTTCTGCGCCCACCGGCCGGACCTCAGATCCACCCGGTCCACGTCACCGTCCGGACCGGACCGCCCCACCAGGGTCAGCGTCGGCATTTCGAAGCCCGAGCGATCCACCGGGCGGAACGGCGTGGACGGGTACGGTCCCGCGCTCGCTGTGACGCCGGCCAGCTTCCCGGTCTCCGTCAGCCGAGCCGCACTCACCTTGGCCGGATCGAACTCGGCGGTGAGGTGCGCGCCCTGCTGCTTCTCGAAAGCGTGGTCGAAGGGCGCGGCCGCGGCGACCATCAGCGACCCGGCGACCACGGCCGAGGCCACGGCCATCATCGTGGCCACGGCGATCACCACGGTCTGCACCCGCCGCCGGCCCACCCCGGAACGTACGACCCTGCCCAGCGCGCCGGTACCGAACAGGCTCATCGGACGACCTGCGCACAGGAGTCGAGGGCGATGTGACCGTCGACCAGGTGGATCGTGCGGCTCGCGCATGCCTCCGCCAGCGACAGGTCGTGCGTCACCAGCACGATGGTCTGTCCGGCGCGGTGCAGATCCATCAGCAGATGACGGACGTCGTTCCCCGAGGCGGTGTCGAGCGCACCGGTGGGCTCGTCGGCGAGCAGCAGCGCGGGCCGGTTGACCAGGGCCCGGGCGACCGCGACCCGTTGGCGCTCCCCTCCCGAGAGCCGGCCCGGGTAGGCGCGGGCGTGCTTTTGAATGCCCAGCATCTCCATGAGCTCACCCGCGCGGGCTGCGGCCTTGCGCCGACCGGTCCCGGTCAGCTGGGCGGGCAGCTGGATGTTGTCGGCGACGGTGAGGTCGTCGAGAAGATTGAAGAACTGGAAGGCCATGCCGATGTGCTCGCGACGGAACATGGCAAGGGCGTGCTCGCTCAGCTGGTCGATCCTTCGCCCGGCCACGATCACGGCGCCGTCGGTCGGCTTGTCCAGGCCGGCGACGAGGTTCAGCAGCGTGGACTTGCCGCTGCCGGAAGGGCCCGTCACGGCAAGGGCCTCACCCTTGGCGACGCTGAGCGTCAGCGGTCCGAGCGCCGGTGCGCCGGCGCTGTCGAAGCGCTTCGCCGCACCCTCCAGTTCGATCACTTGTCGCATACGAGTTGTCCGTCCTTGCGGTCGCGAGAGGCATATGCCGATGCCGGTCCTGCGAACCTAGGAGTGCCGCGTGCGGGACGCGTCGGCCGCGGAACCGACATCAGGCCCTTCCCGCGGAGGATTCGGCCGCGGTGTCATCCCTGAGGAGTAGGCCCCTTGGGCAATGCCCCGGCCGGACAGGCGGACGCGGGCCGGGCCAGGAGCGCAGCACAATGCACGGGTGGAGACGGAAGTCCGGCGCAGCCGACAACAGCAGCTCATCGACGCGCTCCGCCCGGAGGCGAAGGCCACCCCGCTGTCCCGGCGAGCGGTGCGCGCCGATGTGGTGCTGGCGGTCGTACTGACCGTCATCGCCCTGGTCGTGGCGGTGCGCTACCCCGGCGACGGGCCGGTGCGCACCAACCCCCCTGCGGTGGACCTCGGGACCGGGGTCCCGGCCCCGCCCCCGCCGCCCGGCCCTGGCCAGGCGCCCGTGGCGGAAGAACCCTCCTCCGTGCCCTGGGCCCTGGTCGTCCTCTCGACGCTGCCGCTGGCAGCCCGGCGCCGGTACCCGCTGACCCTGTTCGTCGTGGTGCTGGGCGCGGCGCTGGCCATCGGCAGCTCCGCCTCCTGGATCACCGTCCTGGCCTGTGTCATCGGCGCCTACAGCGCCGTTGTGCACAGCCGTTACCGAATAGCGGCGATCGCGGTCCTGGTGGTCGCCGCCGCACTGTCCGGCTTCGCTTTCCGCAACGCGGAACCCGTGCTCCCCGGCTGGTCGAGTCCGGGATTCGTGCTCCTGGTGGCCGGGATGCTGGCCAGCCTCGTCCGCTTTCTGCAACTACGGCTGGCCTCCAGCCGGGACCGGGTGGCCCAACTGCAGGCCGCCCAGGAGGAGGCCACGCGCCGCGCCGTCGAGGAGGAGCGTGCCCGCATCGCCGCCGAACTGCACGACGTCGTGACCCACAATGTGAGCGTGATGGTGATCCAGGCGGGCGCGGCCCGCAAAGTGATCGACATGGCGCCCGAGCAGTCGAAGGAGGCGATGCTGGCCGTCGAGGCGGGCGGTCGGGCCGCCATGGCCGAACTCCGCCATGTGATGGGCCTGCTGGCCGCCCCGGACCACGAGGGGTCCGACGGCCTGGAGCCCCAACCCGGGCTCGCGCAGCTCGACGCGCTCGTCGCACGAGTACGCGCCGCAGGGACACCCGTGGGCGTCGTGGTGTCGCTGCCGGCGGACCCGCTGCCACCGGGGGTGGACCTCGCGGTGTATCGCGTCGTACAGGAGGCGCTGACCAACACGATCAAACATGCGCACGGCGCGCAGGCGTCCGTCGCCATCGGCTACACCGACGACTGTCTGGAGATCGAGGTCAGGGACACCGGCGGCGCCGGGGATTCCCCGCCGGTGCGCAGCAACGGCCGCGGCCATCTGGGGCTGCGCGAGCGGTTGGCCGTCTACGAGGGCGAACTGACGGCCGGACCGACGCCGACCGGCGGCTACCGGGTGACGGCCCGCATCCCACGGAGTGCGATATGACTGCGGACCGGCCGCCGCTGCGCGCCGTCATCGCCGACGATCAGGCCCTCGTACGCACCGGATTCACGATGATCCTGGCCGCGGACGGTATCGAAGTGACGGCCGAGGCCGCCGACGGGGCCGAGGCTGTCGCTGCGGTCCGCCGTACACGGCCCGACGTCGTCCTCATGGACATCCGGATGCCGGAGATGGACGGCATCGAGGCCACCAGGCGCATCATCGGCGACGCCGGCGCGGCCGGAACGCGGGTCGTCATCCTCACCACCTACGACCTCGACCACTACGTCTACGCCGCGCTCACCGCCGGTGCCAGCGGCTTCCTGCTCAAGGACGTCACCCCCGAACATCTGGTATCCGCCGTACGCCTGGTGCAGACCGGCGACGCTCTCCTCGCGCCCACGATCACTCGTCGGCTGATCGAGCGCTTCGCCCCTCACGACGAACCGCGGACCGTCGCCCCGCACCGCGATCTGTCCGGCCTGACCCCGCGCGAGCTCGAAGTGCTCCGCCTGCTCGCGACGGGCCTCAGCAACGCCGAACTCGCCTCCCGGCTGTTCCTCAGCCCGACCACGGTCAAGAGCCACGTCGGTCGCATCCTGTCGAAACTGGACCTGCGCGACCGCGTCCAGGCCGTCGTCTTCGCCTACGAAGCGGGGCTGGTGCGGCCGGGCCGCGCATGAGGGTTGCACGGCCCGGCGCCCACCGGCGGTGGGAATTGACCCACGGTCTGCCGAAGCAGGCCTCCTGGGCTCAGCGCTCCTGGCCCCGCGCGGGGAGCCAGACGCGCATGGCGGAGGGTGCGCGCTCCGCCCACTGGTGGTAGGGGACGAGTCCCAGCTGAACGGTCCGCGCCGCCTCCGGCGTCCTCGGGGCGGGTGCCGGTCCGTACGGCCGGCCAGGTGAAGCGCGGACGCGTGGGCAGGTGGAGCCCGGATCTCCTCGCCGGGCACGGGTTCACGGTCCACGACGACCCCTCCCGGCGCTGCGGGGTGGCGGTGGCCGCCCTCGTCGAGCACCGCGCCGTCGGCCCAGGCGGGGACGCGCAGGCGCAGTGCCATCGGGCCCTCGGGCGCCCGCAGTACGCGTACGGTCACCAGGCCGTCGTACGGGTAGGCGGTGTCGATCTCGACCTCGACGGTGCGCCCGTCCCCCAGTTCGGCGCTGATCCGTCCGCCGGCGTACTGCAGCACGGTCAGCTCCCGCTCCCCCGCGGTGGCGAGGTAGCTGTGCCAGGTGGCCAGGGCGCGGGCGACATTGGTGGGGCAGCACGACACGTCGAACCACGCGGTCGGAGCTCCCGTCGTGCGGCGGTGATGTGGACGTCATCCCTGCCGAACGCAACATGAGGTGGGACAGATGGGGCGTCATTGCTCCGCGCAACGCCTTTCACCGACGAGCCGGCCGCGGGTGGGGCGTGCCGCGCGCGACTCGTAGCACCGCACTCCGAAGAAATGAAGAGATTCTCCGTAAATAACCACTAAAGTGACATGCGGCCCTCGGAGCTGACGAGAATTGAGAAGGACTTATGGGGTTCGTGTTCAGCCGGATCGTCGGGCGCGGCGGCGCGGCCGCCGGGCTCGCGCTGGCACTGGTGACCGCCACAGGGTGGGAGGCCGGCGCCGCGCCCTCACGCGCCGATGTGCTGGCGCTCGTCAACGCCGAGCGGGCGCGGGCGGGCTGCCCCGTGGTGGCCGAGAACGCCGCGCTGCGGCGGGCCGCACAGCGGCACAGCACACGGATGGCACGGGCGCGCGTCCTCTCCCACACCCGGCCCGAGAACGCGGGCCCCGGACGACGCGTGACCCGGGAGGGTTACCGGTTCCGGCGCGTGGGAGAGAATCTCGCCCGGGGCCAGTGGCACGCCGCCGATGTGGTGCGGGCGTGGATGCGCAGCCCGAAGCACCGCGCCTCATTGACCAACTGCGCCTTCCGGGACGCCGGTGTGGGGGTGAGCCGCGCTCGCGGGGGCCCCTGGTGGACGCTGCTGCTCGCCACCAGGAGCAGATAGCACCGCCGGCGTAGGCGCACACGACCGCGGCCCGGTGTGTGGGGCACCGGGCCGCGGAAGGTGGGGGGTTGCTCGGGTGGTTCGTTCGTCACCCGGCGGCGTTCAGGCCGCTTCGACCAGGACCGTCACTCGACGACGTTCAGCAGCAGGTTGGGCGAGCCCTGGCCGGGGCTGCCGACGACATCCTTGGAGGCGCCGTCCGTCAGGGCCTTGGAGACGGCCTCCGGAGTGGCGTCCTTGTGGCCCGAGAGGTAGACCGCCGCGGCGCCCGCGACGTGCGGGGAGGCCATGGAGGTGCCGGAGATGGTGTCGGTGGCGTCGTCACCGGTGTTCCAGGCGCCGGTGATGTCGACGCCGGGCGCGTACAGGTCGAGCACGTCGCCGTAGTTGGAGAAGGTGGCCTGGGCGTCCTTGTTGTCGGTGGCGCCGACGGTGAGGGCTTCCTTCACCCGGGCCGGCGAGCTGTTCCCGGCGTCCGTCCCCTCGTTGCCCGCGGCCACCGCGAAGGTGACGCCCGCCTTGATGGAGTTCTGCACCGCCTTGTCCAGCGCCTCGTCGGCGCCGCCGCCCAGCGACATGTTGGCGACCGAGGGGGCCTTGGCGTTCTTGGTGACCCAGTCGATGCCCGCGACGACCTGCTCGGTGGTGCCCGAACCCTGGTCGTCCAGGACGCGGACGGCGACCACGTCGGCCTTCTTGGCGACGCCGTGCGCCTCACCCGCGACCGTGCTGGCGACGTGTGTGCCGTGGCCGTTGCCGTCCGAGGCGTCCTCGTCGCCGTCGACCGCGTCGAAGCCGCTCTTGGCGCGGTCGCCGAAGTCCTTGTGCGTGGTGCGGACACCGGTGTCGATGATGTACGCGGTGACGCCCTCACCCGCGCTGTCCGGGTAGGTGTACTTCTTGTCCAGCTTCAGCTCGGGGGTGTCGATGCGGTCCAGGCCCCAGGAGGGCGGGTCGGCCTGCTCACCGGTGATCGAGTGCTTCTGGTTCGCGTAGACCTTGTCGACCGCCGGGTCGGCGGCCAGTTCCTTGGCCTCGCTCGCGGACATCTTCGCCGAGTAGCCGTTGAGAGCCTTGGTGAAGGTCTTGCGCACCTTTCCGCCGTGGTCGGCGATGACCGACCGGCCCTTGGCGGAGGCCGACTTGGTGCTCACGGCCGACTTCTTCATCGTGACGATGTAGCTGCCCTTGACGGCCTTCGCGGAGCCCGCCCCGACGACGGTGCCCTGTGCGGGCGCCTCGGGAGTCGCGTTCGCGGGGAGCGCCGTGACGGTACCGATGGCCGCCGCGGCCACTGCCGCGGATATGCCGAGAGCAACTTTCTTACGCGTCACTGCCATGGCGAGGGTTCCTCCTCGTGTGGGGGGATGCGCATGTGGGGTGCGCGATCGGCACGCTAAGCGCACTGTCACGAGCAGGACAAGAGGGCGGCTGTGACGCGGGTAGACGGTCAATTGCCTTACGTGCTGCCATTCTTGGCAGTTCGGACGGGGACCTCCGGCGGTGCCTGCGGGAGCCAGCCGAGGCTCGCCGCGCGCATACCGAGCTGGAACCTCGTCGTCGCTCCGAGGCGCTCCATCAGCCCGTGCAGCCGCCGCTGGAAGGTGCGGTAGCTGATACCGAGCTGCCGGGCCATCACCTGGTCGGTCATACCGGTCATCAGCAGCGCCAGCAGCTTGGCCTCCTGCGGGCTCGGCCCGTCGGGCGCACCAGGGCGGCGGCCCGAGAGATAGTCCGAGATCGGCAGCGCTCTGCCCCACAGCACCTCGAAGAACTCGCACAGCACCTCCAGCAGCCCGGAGGGGTGTACGACGACACTGCTGGCCAGCTCGTTCGGTGCGGCGCGCAGCGGGATCAGCGCGATGCGGTCGTCCGCGATCAGCATCTTCGTCGGGGTGTCCGCCATCACCCGGGCGTCCTCGCCCAGTTCGGCCGCGGCGCCGATGTCCGTGTCGAACCGCTGGGAGGTGGTGAGCCCGTCCGTGTCGTAGATCACCCGGTACCGGATCCCCCGCCGCATCATCTGCGCCTGCACCGGCATCATGCCGGTCTTGGGGTCGAGGCGGTCCGGGTCGCTGTTGGCGTAGGGCGGCCGGTCGATGCCCCGTATCTCGGCGTGCGCGCTGCGCTGGAGTTGGTCGACCTGGCGGATGACCGCCGCCCGACCCGTGACGATCTCCACCAGTTCCAGGGGGTCGCGGCCCGCCGTGTGCGCCCGGAACCGGGCCGCCAGATGCTGGATGTGCCGGCGGGTGCGGTGGATCTCCTCCTCGCGGGCGAGCAGCAGCGACTCGAAGGCGATCTCCGGGGCCACCGGCAGATACCGCTCGGCGCCCCTGCCGCCCCGGTCCGCGGCGAAGCGGCCCACCAGATTGAGCTTCTCCAGGGAGGCGAGCGCGGCGCGGACGCGGGCGGCGCTCACCCCGGCGGCGGCCCGCAGCTCGCCCACGGTCACGGCACCGTCCACCAGCGCCTCGTAGACCTGCTGCTGGACGGGGTCGAGATCAAGAGCCTCCAACATGCTGCGCATCCTGTGCGCGGTGGCGAGTTCACGTCAATGACCGAACACCGCCAGCGGCCCGTCAAATACCCAAGAACCCTGCGGAATCCGGCCCCGGACACCGGTGCATACCCCCGGCGGGCATCCGGTTAGGCTGCAGCCATGCTGACCGGCGAGCGCGCACCCGACGCCCGCACCGTGTGGTGCGGGCGCGTACTGCTGCTCGCCGCGCTGCTGTTCGGGCTCGTCACCATGCACACGCTCGGACACGTCGCGCCCGAAGAGGGAATGCGGGAGACACCGGCCGTCGCCGAGCACCTCTCCGCCGCACCGGCACCGGATCCGGCACCAACTCCGGCACCGGACCCGGGTCCGGGTCCGGCCCATCATCAGGCGGTGCCGGAGCAGCAGCCGGCCCCGGAGCACGGCGACGGACATGGGACGGGAACCGACCCGCTCTCCCTCTGTCTGGCCGTCCTGGGCATCTGGACCGCCGCCGCGCTGCTGGGGGCGGTCGCGGCACTGGTGGCGCGCGGACGCGGCAGCGGTCCGCTGCGGCCGTACCGCTGCCGCGCAGTGCCCGCCCTGTGGCCACTGCCACCGCGAAGAACAGCGACGAGACTCGCCCAGTTGTCGATCCTGCGGATGTGAGGGGGCCTCACGCCCTCTTCAAGGGACGGCCCTTTGCACAAAGGGCGCGCCCTGATTCCCGGCTGCCGTCGGCAGTCCGTGATGTCCGTACTCGATCGACAACACGTGAGGCACCCATGCGTTCTCTTCCCACGCGCCGAGCCGTACTCGGTACCGGCGCGGCCCTCGTCGGCGGCGGCTACCTTGCCGCGTGCACCAGCGGCGGCAGCCGCGACGGCGGCGAGGGCAACCCCGACGGCTATGTCGAGCCGGACGGGCCCGAGGTACGCGCCGCCGAGGCCGAGCGCCCTCAGGGCCGTACCGAGGAGGTGCGGCTCACCGCGACCCGCACCCGGCTCGAACTGGGCCCCGGCACCACCGTGGCCACCTGGGCGTACGGCGACCGGGTGCCCGGCAGGACGGTCCGCGTCACCGCGGGTGGCACCCTGGCGCTCACCCTCGCCAACCACCTGTCCGCGGCGACCTCGCTGCACTGGCACGGACTCGCGCTCCGCAACGACATGGACGGGGTACCGGCGCTCACCCAGCGGGAGATCAAGCCGGGCGCGGACTTCACCTACCGTTTCGCGGTCCCCCACCCGGGCACGTACTGGTTCCATCCGCACTCCGGCGTCCAGCAGGACCGCGGGCTGTACGCCCCGCTGATCGTGGAGGACCCCCGGGAGCCGCTGCGGTACGACAAGGAGTGGGTGGTCGTCCTCGACGACTGGGTGGACGGGGTGGACGGCTCCACCCCGGACAGCGTGCTGGCCGAGCTGCGCCGCGGCATGGACCACGGCGGCTCGGACCACGGCGGCTCGGACAAGGACGGCGGAGACGAAGGCGGTGACGGAGGCAAGGACGGCGGCGGCCACGGCATGCACGGGATGGGCGGCCGGTCCGAGCCCACGCCCTCCGGTCCGTCCCGGATGATGATGGGCGCCACCAGCGAGGTGCTGGGCGGCGACGCGGGCGATGTGAAGTACCCGCACTACCTGGTCAACGGGCGCACCGCGGCCGACCCGGAGAGCTTCCGGGCCCGGCCGGGCGACCGCATCCGTATCCGGTTCATCAACGCGGGCGGCGACACCGCCTTCCGGGTCGCGCTCGGCGGCCACCGGATGACCGTCACCCACACCGACGGTTTCCCCGTGGAGCACACCACCACCGACGCGCTGCTGCTGGGCATGGGAGAGCGCTACGACGTGCTGGTCACCGCGGAGGACGGGGTCTTCCCGCTCACGGCGCTGGCCGAGGGCAAGAAGGCGACGGGCCGCGCGCTGCTGCGTACCGCCCCGGGCGACGCGCCCTCTCCCTCGGCCCGTCCGAAGGAGCTGGAGGGCACGCCGCTGACCGCCCGGAAGCTCAAGGCGGCGGACTCGGCCCGTCTCGCGGCGGGGAAACCGGACCGTACGGTCACGTTGCGGCTGACCGGCTCCATGGCGAAGTACGACTGGGGGCTCAACGGCAAGCAGTACGACCCGCGGCAGCGGCATCCCGTCACAGCGGGTGAGCGGGTACGGCTGCGGTTCGTGAACACGACGGACATGTGGCACCCGATGCATCTGCACGGCCACACCTTCGCCCTGCCGGACGGCGGCCCCCGCAAGGACACGGCGATCGTGCTGCCGGGGAAGACGTTGGAGGTGGACTTCGACGCCGACAACCCGGGGCTGTGGATGGTCCACTGCCACAACGTCTACCACGGTGAGGCGGGGATGATGACGGTACTCGGCTACCGTAAGTAGCCGACTGCGCGGGCGAGGCACCGGGGCAGGGAACTCCGACCGCCTCGCCCGCCCATAGCGTCAGCCCGACGATTACACTCGGCCCCGTGGCTCAACTACGTCTCGCGCTGAATCAGATCGACTCCACCGTCGGCGACCTGGAGGGCAACGCCGCCTCCGTCCTGCGGTGGACCCGGCACTCCGTCGAGCAGGGCGCCCATCTGGTCGCGTTCCCGGAGATGATGCTGACCGGCTACCCGGTCGAGGACCTGGCGCTGCGCCGGTCGTTCGTCGAGGCGAGCCGCACCGCCGTGCGGGACCTCGCGCGGCGGCTGGCCGACGAGGGGCTGGGCGAGGTGCCGGTCGTCGTCGGCTATCTCGACCGCTGCGCCCAGGCCCAGCCCCGCTACGGCCAGCCCGCCGGCGCCCCGCAGAACGCGGCGGCGGTGCTGCACCGCGGGGAGATCGTGCTGACCTTCGCCAAGCACCACCTGCCGAACTACGGCGTCTTCGACGAGTTCCGCTACTTCGTGCCGGGCGACACCATGCCCGTCGTCCGGGTACGCGGGGTCGATGTCGCGCTCGCCATCTGCGAGGACCTGTGGCAGGAGGGCGGCCGGGTCCCGGCGGCGCGCAGCGTGGGGGCCGGGCTGCTGCTGTCGATCAACGCCTCGCCCTACGAGCGGGACAAGGACGACACCCGGCTGGAGCTGGTGCGCAAGCGCGCGCAGGAGGCCGGGTGCACGACCGCCTATCTGGCTCAGATCGGCGGCCAGGACGAGCTGGTCTTCGACGGCGACTCGATCGTCGTCGACGCGGACGGGCGGGTACTGGCGCGCGCGCCCCAGTTCGAGGAGCGGTGCGTCGTCCTCGATCTGGAGCTGCCCGCGGCGGCGGCCACCCCGCCCTCGGGCACGGTGGACGACGGCCTGGGCGTGGAACACCGCGTCCTGAGCGCCGAGCCGCTGCCCGCCTACGCGCCGGCGGCCACCGGTGGCGAGGCGCCGCGCATGGCGGACGACGAGGAGATCTACACCGCGCTGGTCGTCGGGCTGCGCGCGTACGCGGTCAAGAACGGCTTCCGCTCGGTGCTGATCGGGCTGTCCGGCGGTATCGACTCGGCACTGACGGCCGCGATCGCCTGCGACGCGGTCGGCTCCGAGAACGTGTACGGCGTCTCGATGCCCTCGCGCTACTCCTCCGAGCACTCCAAGGAGGACGCGGCCGAGCTGGCCGAACGCACCGGGCTCAACTTCCGCACCGTGGAGATCGAGCCGATGTTCGCCGCGTACATGGGCTCACTGGGTCTGACCGGGCTCGCCGAGGAGAACCTCCAGGCCCGGCTGCGCGGCACGCTGCTGATGGCCCTCTCCAACCAGGAGGGCCACATCGTGCTGGCCCCGGGCAACAAGTCCGAGCTGGCGGTGGGCTACTCGACGCTCTACGGCGATGCGGTGGGGGCCTACGGCCCGATCAAGGACGTCTACAAGACGAACGTCTTCCGCCTCGCCACCTGGCGCAACGGCGCCGCCCAGGAGCGCGGCCACACCCCGCCCATCCCCGAGCGCTCCATCACCAAGCCGCCCAGCGCCGAGCTGGCCCCCGGCCAGGTGGACACCGACTCGCTGCCCGACTACGACGTCCTCGACCGCATCCTGAAGCGGTACGTGGACGGCGACCAGGGTGCGGCGGCCATCGTGGAGGCGGGCTTCGACGCGGAGACCGTGGTCCGGGTGCTGCGGATGACGGACCGCGCCGAGTACAAGCGCCGCCAGTACCCGCCGGGCACCAAGATCTCGCCCAAGGGTTTCGGCAAGGACCGCCGTCTGCCGATCACCAACCGGTGGCGGGAGGGCTGACGGGCCCACCCGGGTCTGCCCGCCGGGGGTGCCCGCACCCACCGCGCGCGAGCGGGCGGAAGGTCGGCCCCGGAAGCCGGTCCGGGGCCGGCACAGTCCACCTGGGCCTGCCCACCGCATACTGCGGGCAGTGCGGGCAGGCCCGAGCGGGCGCGGGCGTCGCACTGCGGCCCGGCAGCCGGCCGCTAGCGGCCCGAGTGGGCCTCCACCGGAACGTCGTGGGCGCGGGCCACCACGCGCGAGTCGCCACGGTCCAGCACGCCCGCCGTGACGGCGATGGCGAGCCCGACCAGCGCGAGGGCGGCACCGACCAGGGTGGGGGACGTCCACCCCCAGCCGGCGGCGATGACGACTCCGCCGAGCCATGCCCCGCCCGCGTTGGCGAGGTTGAACGCCGAGTGGTTGGAGGCCGAGGCGATGGTCGGCGCGTGCGAGGCGGCCCGCATCACCAGCATCTGGACCGGGGTGGTGATCAGGAAGCCGACAGCCCCCAGCAGTCCCACCAGCACCAGTGCCGCCCACTTCACGGGTGCCACGAAGTGGAAGGCGACCATCAGCGCTGCCATCAGACCCAGCGCCGCGTACAGGGTGCGCCGGGGGGCGCGGTCGGTCAGCGGCCCGGCGACCAGGGTGCCCAGCGTCATGCCGATGCCGAAGAGGGCGAGCACCCAGGTCACCGAGGTCTCGGCGAGCCCGGTGACCTGGGTCATCATCGAGGCGAGATAGCTGTAGACGGCGAAGACGCCGCCGAAGCCGAAGACGGCGGTCAGCAGCCCGAGGACGACCTGGCGGTTGCCCAGGGCACGCAGCTCGTGACGTACGCCGCCCTGGTGCTCCAGCGGCATCCGGGGCACGAGCAGCGCGAGGGCCGACATGGCGACCAGACCGATGAGCGTGACGACCACGAAGGTGGCGCGCCAGCCGAGCTGCTGGCCCAGCGCCGTGCCACCGGGGACGCCGACGATGTTGGCGACGGTCAGTCCCAGGAACATGGTGGCCACGGCACGCGCCGCCCGGCCCTCCCGGACGAGCCGGGCGGCGACCACGGCGCCGACGCCGAAGAACGCGCCGTGCGGCAGCCCCGCCAGCACCCGGCCGGCCAGCAGCGTGCCGAATCCGGGGGCAAGGGCGGAGGCGAGGTTGCCGAGGGTGAACAGCGCCATCAACAGCAGCAGCATCAGCTTGCGCGGGACGCGAGCCCCCACGGCGGTCAGCAGCGGGGCCCCGAGGACGACACCGAGGGCGTACGCGGAGACCAGGTACCCCGCGGTCGGAACGGACGTGCCCAGATCGTCGGCGACGTTCGGCAGCAGGCCCATCATCACGAACTCGGTGGTGCCGATACCGAAGGCGCCCACGGCGAGTGCGAGCAGAGCCAGTGGCATGCGAAGTGAACCTTTCGCGCGTAAGAAAGCGTGACGGAGTGCGTTGTCGAGCGCCCGGGAGCGGGCGCTCGGGGAAGGTGGTGGGCCGACGCGGCGCAGGAGCGGCGGCAGCGGCCGGACGGGGCGACACTGCCCCTATGTTTTGCTCTGCAACAAAGTCTCGCAGCCAGATGTTCCAGGGCGCAAAACGAGGCGTTACGGGCCGCCGAATCCCGGTCGTCCGGCTCAGTCCGCCAGGTCGATCTTCGCGGCGACCGGCAGATGGTCGCTGGCCGTCGCCGGGAGCGTCCAGGCGGAGACCGGGTCGGCGCCCTTGACCATGATCTGGTCGATCCGCGCCATGGGGAACGAGGCCGGCCAGCTGAAGCCGAAGCCGTCCCCCGCCGCACCCTGTGCGGAGCGCATCTGGGAGGTGATGGGCGCGAGCGCGCGGTCGTTCATGGTGCCGTTGAGGTCGCCGAGCAGGATGACGTTGTCCGCCGGGTCGCGGGCGATGGCCTCGCCGAGGGCCCGGGCACTGCCGTCCCGCTGTCCGGCGGTGAAACCGGAGCGGAACTGCACCCGTACCGAGGGCAGATGCGCGGCGTAGACGGCGACATCGCCCTCGGGCGTGCGCACCGTGGCGCGCATGGCGCGCGGCCAGCCCATCTTGATGTCGACGGCCCTCGTCTCGCTCATCGGGTACTTGCTCCAGATGCCGACCGTGCCGGTGAGCTTGTGATACCGGTGCGTCTTGTCGAGGGCCGCCCGGTAGGCGGCGGCCTTCGCCGGGGAGACCTCCTCCAGTGCGATCACCTCGGCACCTGATGCGACCAGCGCCTCGGCGGTCCCCCGGGGATCGGCATTGCCCGCGTTGACGTTGTGGGTGACAACGGTGAGGTCACCGGCGCCGCTGCCGGTCTTGTCGTTGAACGGACCGCCGAACAGGTTCACCCACATCAACGTCGGCAGCAGCAGCGCGACCAGCGCCGTGGCGGAGCGGCGCAGCACGGCGCCGACCAGCAGGACGACGATCAGCAGCCCGCCCCACGGCAGGAACGTCTCCCACAGCGAGCCGAGGTTGCCGACGGCGTTGGGGACCTCGGCGTGCAGGAAGAAGGCCAGCCCGAGCAGCAGGGCGGCCACCGCGAGGACCACCCCGCGCCGCCATTTCCCCGGCCCCGACCACCCGGGGAAACCGCCTCGGAAACGGTCGCCGGACCAGCGGGACCAAAAGCCCCGCCGCCCGTCGCCGCCGTCCTCGCGGTGCGTGGCCTCCGACGTGTACACGCGCGTCATCCGCCGTCCTCACTTGCCTGTGCTGGTGCCCGATGAACGATAGGCGATGCCGTTTTCCAGGCAGTTGAACCCTTCGCTGCAACTGCCGCTTTCGCCCTGAAGTCCGATGTGGAGTCCGAGAAGAGGACGAGAGGCGGCAGCGCACGGGTTCCAGCAGGTCGGGGCTGGATCGCGACTGTGACACAACCCGCACACGACAGCAGTCACCGGCCCGCCGCGCCGGACCGGTCCTGGGCGCCGTAGCCGGTCCCCTACCGGGCGGCGGAGGGGCGTGCCAGCATGGACAGCGGATCCGGAGACGCCGTAGGGGCGCTTCGAGACGACAACAGGAGTCAATGCCATGCCGCAGACGCTCTACGGGGGGACCCGTAATCGCCGTGTGACCGTGCGCGACCTCGCACTCGCCAAGGAGCGGGGCGAGAAGTGGCCCATGCTCACCGCCTACGACGCGATGACCGCCTCCGTCTTCGACGAGGCCGGTATCCCCGTCATGCTCGTCGGCGACTCGATGGGCAACTGCCACCTCGGCTACGAGACGACCGTGCCGGTCACCATGGACGAGGTGACCATGCTGACCGCCGCCGTGGTGCGGGGCACCAGCCGCGCCCTGATCGTCGCCGACCTGCCGTTCGGCTCGTACCAGGAAGGGGAGATCCAGGCGCTGCGCAGCGCCACCCGGCTCATCAAGGAAGCCGGCGCCCAGGCCGTCAAGCTCGAAGGCGGCGAGCGTTCCGCCGACCAGATCGGGCTGCTGGTGCGCTCCGGCATCCCGGTGATGGCGCACATCGGGCTGACCCCGCAGTCCGTCCACGCCATGGGCTACCGGGTGCAGGGCCGCGGCGAGGAGGCGGCACACCAGCTGATGCGCGACGCCAAGGCGGTCCAGGACGCGGGGGCCTTCGCCGTGGTGATGGAGATGGTCCCCGGACCGGTCGCCGCCGAGGTCACCCGGGCACTGCACGTGCCCACGGTCGGTATCGGCGCCGGAAGCGACTGCGACGCCCAGGTGCTGGTGTGGACCGACATGGCGGGCCTGACCCCCGGCAAGCTGCCGCGTTTCGTGAAGCAGTACGGCCAACTGCGTACGGCTCTGGGAGAGGCGGCGCGCGCCTTCGCCGAGGACGTCACCGCGGGCGCCTTCCCGGCACCGGAGCACTCCTTCGAGTAGCCCCGAGTACTCCTCGGGGTGAGTGACGCGACGGCCCACCGATCCAGCCCGGCTCGGCTGTCGGTGGGCTGTCGGTCGGCTGTCGGTCGTTTGTCAGTGGCGACTGTCATATTGGCGGCATGACGCGAGAGAAGACGACGAACGCGGTCGAGGTCCGCGGACTGGTCAAGCACTTCGGGGAGACGAAGGCCGTCGACGGCATCGACCTCGATGTGCGCGAGGGCACCGTGATGGGAGTGCTGGGCCCCAACGGCGCGGGCAAGACGACGCTCGTCCGGATGCTCTCCACGCTCCTGCAGCCCGACGGCGGCACGGCGAAGGTCGCCGGGTTCGACGTGGTGCGCCAGCCGCGCGAGCTCCGCCGCACGATCGGGCTGACCGGCCAGTACGCCTCGGTGGACGAGAAGCTGGCGGGCTGGGAGAACCTCTACATGATCGGGCGGCTGCTCGACCTGTCCCGCACCGACGCCCGCAAGCGCGCCGACGAACTGCTGGAGCGGTTCTCCCTCACCGAGGCGGCCCGGCGCCCCGTGATGAAGTACAGCGGCGGGATGCGCCGCAGGCTCGACCTGGCGGCCTCCATGATCGGGCGCCCGAAGGTGCTGTATCTGGACGAGCCCACCACGGGTCTCGACCCGCGCACCCGCAACGAGGTGTGGGACGAGGTCAAGAACATCGTGGCGGACGGCAACACCGTGCTGCTCACCACCCAGTACATGGAGGAGGCCGAGCAGCTCGCCGGCGAGCTGACCGTCATCGACCGCGGCCGGATCATCGCCGAGGGCCGGGTGCCCGAGCTGAAGGCGAAGGTCGGCGGTCGGACGCTGGAGATCCGCCCGGCCGACCCGGGGGAGCTGACCCGGATGGTCGGCGCCATCGCCCAGGCGGGGCTGGACGGAGTGGCCGGTGCCGCCGCCGACGAGGAGTCGGGCATCGTCAGCGTCCCCATCGTCAGTGACGAGCAGCTGACGGCCGTGGTCGCGCTGCTGGGGGAACGCGGCTTCGCGATCGCCGACATCGCCACCCACCTGCCCAGCCTGGACGAGGTGTTCCTGGCCCTCACCGGCCAGAAGGCCACCCACCAGGACGACGAGAACGAGCACGAGGAGGTCGCGGCGTGAGTACCGCCACCGTCAAAGCGCCCGGGTCCGAGAAGGCCCCGTCCGGCTCAGGGCCGGGGACGAGTCCCGCGCCCGGCAAGCCCGGCACGGCAGAGGGCCGCATCGGACTGCGGGCCAACCTGCGGCACATCGGCGCGCTCGTCCGCCGCAACGCCCTGCAGATCAAGCAGGACCCCGAGTCGATGATGGACGCACTGCTGATGCCCATCATCTTCACACTGCTGTTCGTCTACGTCTTCGGTGGCGCCATCGGAGGGGACGGCGGCAGCGGCAGCCGGGACCAGTACATCCAGTATCTGATCCCCGGCATGATGGGCATGATGGGCATGTCCATCGCGATGGCCGTCGGCACGGGCATCAACGAGGACTTCCGCAAGGGTGTGATGGACCGCTTCCGGGCCATGCCGATCGCCCGTTCCTCGGTGCTCATAGCCAAGTCTGTCGTCGAGATCGGCCGCATGCTGGTCGCCGTGACCGTGCTGCTGACGGTCGGCTTCCTGGTCGGCTTCGAGATCGACGGGCACTGGCTGGGCATGCTGGCCGCCATCGGGCTGACCGCGCTGTTCGGCGCCTCGCTGCTGTGGATCTTCATTCTGCTGGGGCTGACGATGAACACGGCGCAGGCCGTGCAGGGCGTCTCGTTCCTGGTGCTGATGCCGCTGCAGTTCGGCTCGTCGGTCTTCGTGCCGACCGGCACCATGCCCGGCTGGCTGAAGGCGTTCACGGACGTCAACCCGCTCACCCATCTCGCGGACGCCGCCCGCGGGCTGATGCTCGGTCAGGGCGAGGTGGCCAACCCGGTGATGTGGACGGTGATCTGGTCGGTCGGGCTGACGCTGCTGACCGCGCCGATCGCCATCGCGAAGTTCCGCAAGAAGACCTGACCCCGGTCAGGTGCCACACACCAGGGCGACGGCTTCCTCGACGGAGAGGCCGTTGCCCGAGGCGTGCGCACGCGCATACGCCTCCTCGGACAGCACTTCCCGCACAGCCGCCTCGGCGGCCTCCCGCGACTCGCGCTCGACGGGGTGCGGGAAGTGCCCTTCCGGCAGCTTCGACAATCCGTCGTAGGCGCCCACCAGCCGTCCGGCCTCCATACCGCGCCCGAGCATGGCCAGGGCCCGTGCCGCGGTCAGCAGCTGGCTGAGCGTCAGGTGCGGGGCGACGGCCTCCGCCATCACATCGCGGGTCTTGAGGATGGATCCCCGGAGCTTGGCCAGCGCCTCCTCGGGCCGGTCGTCGGCGACATGGGTCCAGGCCGCGATGCCCGCGATCATCCCCGCGAACAGCTGCGGCACCCGGGCGGCGAAATCCTCCTCCAGCGGTGCCAGCAGCTCCCTCGCCCGCCGGGGCTGTCCCTGCCGGGTGAGATGGACGGCGTACTGCACGGCGGCGAAGTTGGGGCCGTCCCCTCCGATGTGGTCGGCTTCCTCCATCGCCTCCCGCATCAACCACTCGCCCTCGGCCGCGAGTTCGGGGCTGTCGAGCTCCACCAGCACCGAGCCGAGCCGCGACTTGAGCTGGGGCACCTGGCTGTGGGCGCCGAGCTGCTCGGCGCGTGCGATGGCCAGCCGGCAGTCCTCGGCGGCGCGGGCGAACTCCCCGCGCGCCGTGAGCGCCTCGGCGCGGCTCGACAGCGCCTCCGCCTCCCCCCAGGCGTCCCCGATCCTGCGGAAGATCTCCAGGCTCTCCGCTGCGTCCGCCTCCGACTGCTCCCAGGTGGCGGGATGGTCGCTGGTCAGCTTGGACTGCAGCTGCAGGGCGAAGGCCAGCTCCCATTCGAGGCCCAGCTCGCGACAGCCGGCCACGAAAGCGCCGGACAGCTCGGCGAGCTTCCCGTAGTCGCCGGTCATCATCCACGCGAAGAACCACATACAGCCGGGGATCCGGCACACCTGCGGCATCCCCGGGGTGTAGGCCCGGGTGATGTTGCGCAGTTCGGCCTGCCGTTCGGGGCTCTCCAGCTTGTCGACGCCCTCCTCGGCGTCGGTCAGCACCATCAGCCGCACCCCGCGCCGGGCCTCCCACAGCTGCTCCTCGCTCATCGGCGGCGGAGTGGCGGTGCACGGCTCGTACAGCGGCGGCGCCGGGCGCAGCGGCGAGGCGAAGGGGTCGGGGCCGAGGTCGAGGGCGGCCTCGCTCCAGTGGCGCGAGTCGGCGCGGTGGCCGCGCAGCTGCCAGAACCAGGTCATCGACAGGATCAGGCACAGCGCCTCGTGCTCGTCGCGCGCGGCGATGGCCCGGCGCAGCGCGGTACGGATGTTGTCGTGCTCGCGCTCCAGCCGGTCCAGCCACTCCACCTGCTGGGGCCCGCGCAGCAGCGGGTCGGCGGTGCGGGCCAGTTCGCGGTAGACGATCAGATGGCGGCGCTCGGCGTGCTCCCGCTCGCCGGGCACCGCGTCCAGCTTCTCGGCGGCGTATTCGGCGACGGTCTCCAGCAGCCGGTAGCGCATACCCGCCGCGCCCTCCCCGGGCACGGCCACCACCAGCGACTTGTCGACAAGGGAACTCAGCAGCGCGGCAGCGTCCCCGGCGTCCCCGTCCGGCCCCTCGACGAGATCGGCGCACACCTCCTCCGCCTGCTCCAGCTCGCAGCCGCCCGTGAAGACCGCCAGCCGCCGCAACACGGCACGCTCCGCCTCATCCAGCAGCTCCCAGGACCAGTCGACCACCGCGCGCAGCGTCTGCTGGCGGGGCAGCACCGTACGGTTGCCGCTGGTCAGCAGCCGGAACCGGTGGTCGAGACGGCGGGCGAGCTGGCCGGGGGTGAGGGAGCGCAGCCGGGCCGCCGCCAACTCGATCGCCAGCGGCAGCCCGTCGAGCCGACGGCAGATCTCCGCACAGGCCTCCGGATCGTCCTCGACGCGGAACCCGGGACGTGCCGAGGCGCCCCGTTCGGCGAGCAGCCGGAGCGCCACCGGGTCGGGCAGCGGCTCGACGGGGCGTACGAACTCGCCCGGTACGCCGAGGGGTTCGCGGCTGGTCGTCAGGACGGTGACGCCGGGGCACTCCACCAGCAGCGTCTCCACCACCCGCGCCGCCGCGTCCAGGAGGTGTTCGCAGTTGTCCAGCACCAGCAGCATCCGGCGGGCCGCGCAGCGCTCGGCGAGCTGGGCGAGCGGGTCGCCGACGGTGGGGTCGGTCGCCGCCCGCAGCCCCTCGGCGGTGGTGCCGGACAGCACCGTCTCACGGCCGCCGAGCGCGGTGAGCACGGCCTCGGCCGTCGCACCCTGATCGTGCGGGTCGCGCACGGCGGCGAGTTCGGTCACCCACACGCCGTCCGCCCACTCCTCGCTCCGCCCGGTGTGCGCCCGGGCGGCCGCCTCCAGCGACAGCCGCGTCTTGCCCGCTCCGCCGGGCCCGGTGAGCGTCACCAGCCGCGCCGAACCGAGCTCCTGGCACAGCGCCTCGATCTCCCCCTCGCGCCCCACGAACGAGGTCAGCCGGGCGCGGAGATTGCCCACGGCCCGCCGGGGCGCGGTCCGCTGCGCGGAGGGGCCGGCGGGTACGGCGGACTCGGCGGGTACGGCCGGCGCAGCGGACTCGGCGGGTGCAGCGGGTTCGGCGGGTTCGGCGGCCAGCAGTTCGGCGTGCAGGGCGCGCAGTTCGGCGCCGACCCCGGCGCCGAGCCGGTCGGCGAGGCGGGTTCTGACCGTCTCGTACGCGGCCAGCGCCTCGGCGGTGCGGCCCGCGTCGCGCAGGGCACGCAGCAGCAGCGCCTGGAGCGGCTCGTGCAGCGGGTGTTCGGCGGCCAGCTGACGCACCGTGGGCAGTACGGCATCCGCCCGGCCCAGCGCGAGTGCCGCCTCGGCCCGGTGGCGGCGCGCGGCCAGTGCGCGGTCGGCGGCGCGGACCCCCGCGGCCCCTCCCCCGTCGGGCAGGTCGGCCAGCGCGGGGCCGCGCCACAGCGCGAGGGCGTCGTCGAGCAGGTCGGCGGCCTTGGCGGGGTCGCCGCCCGCGAGGGCGTCCGCGCCCTCGGAGGCCAGCCGCTCGAAGCGGTACAGGTCGATGTCGTCGCGCGCGGTCACCAGTCGGTAGCCGCCCTCGACGGAGTCGACCGCCTCCCGCCCCAGCGATCTCCGCAGCCGCCCGACGAGCGCCTGGAGCGCCGCCGTCTCGTCGGCGGGCGGGTCCTCGTGCTCCGACCAGACGGCGGCCACGAGCTCGCCGGTGTGCACGGCGCGGCCTCCCGCGAGGGCGAACGCGGTCAGCAGGGCGCGCAGCCTCGCTCCGCCGATCGGCACGGTGGTGCCGTCCTCACGGAGGGCCTGCGTGGTGCCCAGAACGCGGTAGAGGTAACGCACCCCCACATACTGCCACCGGCCCGGGACCGTTCGGTCCCGGGCCGGTGACGGCTCCCGCCTGCCGGGCGCGGTTGCCCGGGCCCGGCAGGCGGTCGTTCTTCCTGAGGTGCCCAGGGCCGGAAGCCTGAAGAGCAGGTAGTCCCGCACAGCGGCGGGCTGCCGATCACAGCCGGACAAGTGCTGGCGCTGCCTCAGCGCAGCAGCGACCGGGGAGGCCCCCGCCCGTTGTCGGGCGGCCGAGTACGGAGATCAGGCGCGGCGGCACTCCTTGCCACGGACCCACTTGGGGGTGTTGGCGTAACCGGAGCTGCCGTGGTGGTTCCAGCAGACGACCTTGTGGTGCCCCCAGCGGGTCTGGATGGTGAACTTGCCACGGATGGTGCCATGACGCGGCGCGTTGATGGCCTTGCACCCGTGGCTGCCGACTGCGGCGTGCTGGTGGTGGCTACGGTCCCACTCCAGCTTGTTGCAGACGTAGCCGCGCTTGTGGTGGTGGCCGCCGCCCGGGCCGTCACCGGCGACCGCCGCCACCGGGGCCATGCCCACCATGGCGGTCGCCATCGCTGCCACCACCGTCAGGGCCCGTGCGCGGCGGGTTGTTGCCGACTTCCTCATGCTGCTGTCCTTTCGCTTTCCCTGTCTGTTCCGCCCCGATCGGCGGGACTTCGGGGGATGTGCAATCGCACACGAGCAGCACAGCAGGCGCATCGGCTCCGGGCACAGATGATTGAGGCAAGGTCACCCGTTGGGCGAGCTCACACCACCCTGTCGGTGGCATTCGCAGCGTTACGGGAGGGACCGGCGCCCGCGGCCTCGCGCAGGGCGCGCAGCGTCGCCCTGACCGCCGGACGGCGCAGGAGGCAGTCGCGGGTGACGGCGAACAGGCGGCGGGTGGGTACCGGTTCCAGCGCACGCAGCACCACCCCGTCGGGCAGCGGACCCCGCCCCAGCCTGGGCAGCAGGGCGATGCCCAGGCCCGCCGCCACGAGGGCGGTCTGGGTCTGGAACTCGGCGACGTAGTAGGCGACGTCCGGCTCCTGGCCCGCGGTGCGCAGCGTGGTGTGCAGCCAGTCGTGACAGACCGTGCCGGGCGGCTGGCACACCCAGCGCCGACCGGCCAGATCCGCCGTCTCCAGCGTGTCGAGGGCGGCGAGCGGGTGTCCGGCGGGCACCAGCACCTCGCAGTGGTCCTCGCCCAGCGGAACGCTGCACACCCCCTCGGGTGCGGGCATCGGGGCGATGTCCCAGTCGTGGGCCAGGGCCAGGTCGATCTCCCCCCTGGCCACCAGGCCCACCGACAGATGCGGGTCGACCTCCGACATCCGAAGGTCCAGTTGCGGGTGGTCGGCGGCGAGTTGGGCCAGCACGCGGGGCATCAGACCGCGGGCGCCGCTGGGGAAGGCGGCGAGCCGCAGCCGGCCGGCCGGGCGGCCCTTGCGCTCCTCCAGCGCGACCTCGGCCTGCTCGGCGAGGCTGAGCATCTCCTGCGCCGTACGGACGAGCATCAGCGCGTCGTCCGTGAGGGCGATACCGCGCCCCTGCCGCTGGAGCAGGGTGGTGCCGGTCTCCCGCTCCAGCTTGGCGATCTGCTGGGAGACGGCGGAGGGGGTGTAGCCGAGCGCTTGCGCGGCGCCGCCCACCGAGCCGTGCAGCTGGACAGCGTGCAGGGCACGCAGCCTGGACAGGTCGAGCATGCTGTGCGGACCTCCCCGCCCGGCGGGCGCTCTCGGTATCGACTCTTCAGTATTGCTGAATCCATCATGCACGAATCCGTGCTGGTGCTGAACAGTGCGACCGGCGACGATCAGCGGTATGCGTATGCGCCCTGTCCACTTCGCCCTCGCCGTGCTCGTCGCCGCCGTCTGGGGCGTCAACTTCGTCGTCATCGAGGTCGGGTTGCGGCACTTCCCGCCGCTGCTCTTCTCCGCGCTGCGCTTCCTCGTCGCGGCCCTTCCCGCCGTCTTCCTCGTCCGCCGCCCCCGTGTGGCGCTGCGCTGGATCGTGGCGGTCGGACTGGCGCTGGGCGTGGCGAAGTTCGGGCTGTTGTTCATCGGTATGCGGGAGGGGATGCCGGCCGGGCTCTCCTCGCTCGTCCTGCAGGTGCAGGCGGTCTTCACCGCCGTCTTCGCCGCCGCCACGCTGGGCGAACGGCTCGGAAGGGTGCGGCTGACCGGTATGGCGGTGGCACTGGCCGGAATAGCGGTTGCCGCCGTCGGCCAGGGCGCCTCCGGGCCGCTGGGCGCGTTCCTCCTCGTCGTCGCCGCCGCCGCTGCCTGGGGCGTCTCCAATGTGCTGACCCGCAAGGCCGCGCCGCCCGACGCGCTGTCGTGGATGGTGTGGGTCAGCCTGGTTCCGCCGCTGCCGCTGATCGTGCTCTCCTTGCTGTTCGAGGGGCCGGCCGCCGACCTGGCCGCGCTCCGCTCCCTCGACCTGAGCGGACTGGGCGCCGTCTGCTTCGTCGCCTGGGTCGCCACCTTGTTCGGCTTCGGCGCCTGGGGCTTTCTGCTGCGGCGCTACGACGCCTCCGCCGTGGCGCCCTTCTCGCTGCTGGTTCCGGTCTTCGGCATGACCTCGGCCGCGCTGCTGCTCGACGAGGGCATCACCGCACCGGACGCCCTCGCCGCCGCGCTGCTGATCGGGGGCGTCACGCTGGTCTCCCTGGCCCGAGGGCGCGGCACCGCGACGGAACCGGCGGCCGACGCGGCGGCGGAGCCCACCGGAGCGGTACAGCGGGCCGGGACCGGCTCGCGGGCCGCCGGGACCGGCTCGCAGACCGCCCGGGCCGGCTCGCGGGGCTGACGACGGCGGATGCCGCTGCGGGTCCGGCGGCAAGGTACCGGATCCGCCGGCCCCCTGCGGACCAACGTCCCACAGCGTGCGCCGGGTTCGCCGGGCGCGGCGTGCTGCCGGTACGGTCTGACCCCATGACCAGCGCAGCCACCCACCCGGACCACCACCGGATCAGCCCGGTCTTCCTCGGACTCGTCGCGATCATGGCGGTGTCCGGCTGGGCCGTGTGGGCGGGCTGGGCCGAGGTGACGGGCGTCGCCGTGTTCTTCTTCGTCGTCTCCGGCTGGATCGTCTCGCTGTGCCTGCACGAGTACGCGCACGCGCGGTCCGCACTCGGCGCCGGGGACGTGTCGGTGGGCGCGAAGGGGTATCTGACGCTGAACCCCCTGCACTACACCCACGCGATGCTCAGCATCGTGCTGCCCGTCCTCTTCGTCGTCCTCGGCGGCATCGGACTGCCGGGCGGGGCCGTCTACATCGAACGCGGCCGGATCAGCGGCCGCTGGAAGCACAGCGTGATCTCGGCGGCGGGACCGCTGACGAACGCGCTGTTCGCGGCCGTGCTCACGGCGCCGTTCTGGCTCGACGCGATGGGGGACGTGCCCGTCGCCTTCCGCTGCGCACTCGCCTTCCTCGCGCTGCTCCAGGTGACGGCCGCGCTGCTGAACCTGCTGCCCGTGCCGGGGCTCGACGGGTTCGGGATCATCGAGCCCTGGCTGTCGCCACGCGCCCGGCAGCAGGCGGAGCCCTTCGCTCCGCTCGGGCTGCTGATCGTCTTCGGCTGTCTATGGATTCCGCAGGTCAACGAGGTCTTCTGGGACTTCGTCGACGCCCTGCTGCGCGGCATGAACGTCTCCGAAGCCGAGACCTATCTCGGTCTCGAATACTTCCGCTTCTGGGAGGGCGAACCCCAGAACGTGCTGGTGCCGTAGGCGGCACATGCGGGTGCCGTAGGCGGCACATGCGGGTGCCGTAGGCGGAAGGCCGCCAGGCGCCGGACTGGTCCTAGTCGGCGGCCCGGGCCGTACGGCGGTGGTAGTACCAGGCCATGTTCGAGGTCAGGCCCGCCAGCAGGACCCAGACGACGCCCAGCCAGCTGCCCTTCGCGAAGGACACCACGGCCGCCACGACGGCCAGGACACAGATGACGGTCGCGTAGAGGGCGAGGCCCTTGGGGACGCGGCGGGTGGCTGACATGGCTCGGTCTCCAACGAGAGGGGCGGTGCACGGTGCACGGGTGTGCACCCGCCATTGTCCCTCACGCCTGGCGGCGAGCCGCATCGCGGGCCTCGTCCCGGGCCTCGCGGCGCCCGAACAAGATGTCGACGACGGCCACCACCAACGCGCCCGCGACGAAGCACACCGCGGTGAGCAGCCCGTAGTCCAGCGCGGTCGCCCAGTCGTGGCTGCTGGCCAGCCAGGCGAAGAAGACGGCCCCCACGGCGGCGATCCCCGCGGCGGAACCGATCCGCTGGCCGGTCTGGATCACGCCCCCGGCGGCGCCACCCTGCGCGACGGGCACCGAGCGCAGCGCGAGAGTCTGGTTGGGGGAGATGACCAGCCCGGAGCCGAGTCCGGCGCAGAGCATCGGCCCGATCAGCACCCAGCCCACACTGCTGTTCTGCACCTCGTGCACCGTCAGCGCCGCCCCGGCGAGACCGATCAGGACGAGCACCAGGCCGAGAGCGATCAGCGGGCGGCCCACACGGGTGATGAACCGGCCGCCGACAGCAGCGGAGACCGCCGAGCCGATGGCGAAGGGCGTCAGCGTCAGTCCGGCCTGCAGGGCGCTGTAGCGCATCCCGTTCTGCAGGAAGAGGGTGAAGATGAAGAAGATCGTGGTGAACCCGGCGAAGTACACCAGCCCCAGCAGCGCCCCCAGCGAGTACGAGCGGTCCTGGAAGAGGCGCAGGTTGACCAGGGGCTCCTTGCCGCGCCGCAGATAGACCCGCTCCCACCACACGAAGGAGCAGAGCAGCAGCACGCCCAGCGGCTCCAGCAGCCACTTGCCCTGCCCGTGCCACTGGCGTTCCTCCACCAGCGGCAGCATCACCGCGATCACACCCGCCCCCAGCAGCAGTACACCGAGCGGGTCCAGGCTGTGGCGGTGCTCGGTGTCGCGCTCCGCGCAGGCGCGGGGCACCAGGCGCAGGGCCAGGAGGAAGGCGATGATGCCGATGGGCAGATTGACGAAGAACACCCAGCGCCACCCCTCGGCGGCGCCGAAGACCTGGATGAGCAGCCCGCCCAGCAGCGGACCGATCGCGGTCGACAGGCCGATGGTGGAGCCGAGCATCCCGAAGGCCTTGCCGCGCTCGGCGCCGCGGAACAGCTGCTGGATCATGCCGGAGATCTGCGGCATCAGCAGCCCGCCGCCCACGCCCTGCAGCAGCCGGGCCCCCACCAGCCACCCGGCGCCCTGTGCGAAACCGCAGGCCATGGAGGCGACGGTGAACAGGATCAGCCCGGCGAAGAAGGCGGTACGCCTGCCCAGCGCATCCCCGATCCGGCCGGAAGGCACCAGCACGAGACCGAAGGTGAGGGCGTAACCGGAGACCACCCAGGAGAGCGCCGACTCCGAGGCGCCCAGCCCCTTCTCGATGGCGGGCAGTGCCACGTTCACGATCGAGACGTCCAGCAGGGACATGAAGCCGACGAGCAGACACACCGACAGCGCCTTCCAGCGCCGTGGATCCGGTGTGTAGTCCTGCTCGTCCGTGGTCGCCCCGGCCCGCCCGGCAGCGGGTGCGGGCTGCTGTGCCATCCGTGCCTCCTGGCGGGCGCGCCCGTGACCGGTCACCGCTCCACCCCATGATGGGCAGGGTGTGCGCGGCCCGCATGTCCGAAGGCTGGGTGCCCGGAGCAACGGCCGGCTACACGGCGCCGGAACTCTTCAGATTTGCGCCCGGACGCCCGATGCGCGGCAGCCCAAAGCGCTCTCGGGCGCTAACGCCGGGCCTGGTCCGCGAGCCGGGCGGCCAGATCCGTGACCTGGCCGCGTGTGAGCCGGGTGTCGCGGTCGCCGATGCTGACGACGAGGGCGACATCGCCCTCGCCACTTACCGGCAGCCGGACAGCGGCGACGTTCCCGCTGGGGGTGAGCAGCGGCTCACCGCGCTTCGTTTGCTGCGCCCGGTCCGCGTAGCTGAGCAGATCGTCCATGGGGAGCCGGGCGTCGTGCTGGATCTGGGGAAGCAGCACATTGACGGCATGGCCCTTGCGGACACCGACCGTGAACAGGTGGAGCCGCTCCTTGCCGAGGCGGTAGCCGCAGTCGACCAGCGCACCGTCCGACCGGGCCAGCGGCGAGTCCGCGCCGTCGGGCAGCTCGCCCCCGACGGAGCCGGGCGTGACGGCGCCCTTCGCCCCGGCCGCGTGCGCCGCCTCGGCCACGTCGTAGCGCACGGGACAGTCGGGGCCCGGCTTCGCAGCCATCCGCTCGACGGCGGCGACGCGCAGCGGCGCGGACGTGTGCCGCTTCCCCCTACCGTTCGCGCCGCCCCCGCGCTCCTCACCGCTCCCGCTGTCGTCCCCGCCCCGCTGCGAGCAACTGGCGAGCACCGCAGCGACCACGACGGCGACCGTCCAGCCGCCCCCGGGGATCTTCCGCTCCCCCACCGTCCCTACCTGCCGTTCGATGTTCCTCAGATGTCGGTGAGGCGGACGCCCGCGTGCGCCTTGTAACGCCGGTTGACGGAGATGAGGTTGGCGACCAGCGACTCCACCTGGTGCGCGTTGCGCAGCCGCCCGGCGAAGACGCCGCGCATCCCGGGGATGCGGGCTGCCAGCGCCTGCACGATCTCGCAGTCGGCGCGCACCTCGCCCAGCACCATCACATCCGTCTCGATCTCCTCGACCTCAGGGTCGGAGAGCAGCACGGCGGACAGGTGATGGAAGGCGGCCGTCACCCGCGACCCGGGCAGCAGCGCAGCGGCCTGCTCGGCTGCGCTGCCCTCCTCCGGGACCAGTGCATAGGCGCCCTTCTTGTCGAAGCCGAGCGGGTTGACGCAGTCCACGACGAGCTTCCCGGCCAGCTCCTCGCGCAGCGCCTCGATCGTCTTGGCGTGCCCCTCCCACGGGACGGCGACGATCACGATGTCGGACTCGCGGGCGCACTCGGCGTTGTCCGCGCCCCGCACCCCGTGCCCGATCTCCTCGGCCGCCTGCTGCGCCCGTTCGGCGGCACGCGACCCGATCGTGACGGACATCCCGCCCCGCGCGAGCCGATAGGCCAGCCCGCGTCCCTGGTCCCCGGTCCCCCCGAGCACCCCCACCCGCATCCCGGACACATCGGGCAGCTCCCAGGGGTCCTTCTTGGGCGCACTGGCATTGGCGGCGGAAGAGGCAGCAGAAGTCATACGCCGCATCCTGCCATCCGGCAGCCCCCGTCGCCGCTGCGTACGGCCGTGAAGGTGATCACTGTCTCCCGACCGGCCACCGGACGGCGGCGGGTCGGTCCTGGCCCTCCCCGCCCATTTCCCCGGATGCGTGCGGTGTCCGGTCGCGTTGCACAGGTGGGGATGGACCCGCGCTGCTCCCTGTCCGCGGGCGGGCTCTCAGTGTCGTTGGCGGGACGCCTCGTAGAGGGTGGCTGTGGCGGCGTTGGCGGCGTTGAGGGAGGAGGCGGCGCCGTGCATGGGGATGTGGACGGTGCGGTCGCAGCGTGCGCGCCAGGTGTTGCTCAGGCCGGTGGTCTCGTTGCCGACCAGCAGGAGGACGGGGCCGGTCAGGTCGGTGTCCCAGAGGGCGGAGTCGCCGTGTTCGTCGGTGCCGATGACGGTGATGTCGCGGCCGGCCAGCCAGTCGTCCACCTCCTGGGGTGAGGGGACGCGGACGGTGGGGAGGGAGAAGAGGGAACCGGTGGAGGCGCGGACGGACTTGGGGTCGTAGACGTCGGCGGCGTGGCCGGTGACGACCAGCCCGTCGGCGCCGAAGGCGTCGGCGGAGCGGATCAGGGTGCCGAGGTTGCCGGGGCTGGTGGGACGGTCGAAGAGGACGCCGAGGAAGGAGGGGCCGACTCGGATGCGGGCGAGGTCGTCGTCCGGCATCCGTACGACGGCGACCAGTTCGGCGTCGCCCTCCGCGCGCTCGCTCAGTTCGGCGAGGAGTTCGGGTGCCATGGCGATCCGCTCACCGGGCGCGGGCGAGTCGAGGAGTTCGCGGGCCCAGTTCGACAGCCGGCGGCCCTCGGCGTACAGCAGTGCGCTGGTCGGCCAGCCGTGCTCGACCGCGAGGGTGATCGGGCGTACTCCCTGGACCAGGAACTCCCCGGCACGCAGGCGTTTGGTGCGGTTGGTCAAAAGGGCGTGCCACTGCTGGAAGCGGGCGTTGCGCGTGGTGATCCGTGGGGCTCGCGGCATTCGGCCGAGAGTAGTCGAGGCCGGCGGTCCTCAGCCGAGTTCGGTCACGGGGATGCGGCGGAAGGTGATCGTCTCGTAGGCGCCGGCGTCGCCCGTCTCGTAGAGCAGTCCCACGGTCTCCTCGTCCACCCGCACGAGGTCGGAGTAGGCGGCCCGCCGCTCGTCCACGGTGTGCGCCTCGCGCCAGGTGGCGCCGCCGTCCGTGCTGGCCCGTACGGACATCCGGTGCCGGGTGGCGGGGTCGGAGGGGGCGGAGAAGAGGAGGACGTCGGGGTCGCGAAGGTGGAGGACGGAGCCCTGGACGACGGGGGTGGTGAGCTCGGGTCGGGGGCTGAAGGGGGCGGTGAGGGTTTCGCCGCCGTCGGTGGAGCGGGCATCGGCGCGGTGCGCCGGGGCGTCCGAGTCGTTGCGGGTGTTGAAGTAGACGGTTCCGTCGGGCAGTTCGGTGGCGGTGGTCTCGTTGACGTTGACCCAGCCGTCGGGGTTGTCGTCGACGTAACCGATCCGCCAGGTCGCGCCATCGTCGTCGCTGAGCAGGTCGTGGCCGCCGTTGTAGCGGCCCTCGGTGCCGTCGTCGCCGGGGGCGGTGGGCGGGGTGGAGTGGTTGGCGGGCACCAGGACGCGGCCGGAGCCGAGCTGGAGGGCGTGGCCGGGTGTGGTGGCGTACCAGCGCCAGTCCGTCTGCTTGGTGGTGGCGGTGATCTCGCGGGGCGCGCTCCAGGTCAGGCCCGCGTCCTCGCTGTGCTGGACCCACACACGGCGGCCTTCGGCGGCGCCGACCTCGCCGCGCCGGATGCGCTCCTCGGTGGCGTCGGCCGCGCTGCGGACGAAGACGAGGAGGACCCGTCCGTCGGCGAGGGTGACGGGGGCGGGGTTGCCCGCCGTGCCCTTGACGGGGTCGGTGTCGTCCTCGTCGCTGTAGCGGGCGACGACGGACAGCGGGCCCCAGTGACGGCCGCCGTCGGTGGAGCGCTTGAGGACGATGTCGATGGCTCCGCTGTCCTGGGCGGAGTCGACCCGCCCTTCGGCGAAGGCGAGGAGGGCGCCGTCGGGCGCGCGGACGACGGCGGGGATCCGGAAGCTGGCGTAGCCCTCGCTCCCGGCGCGGAACGGTACGGAACTCTCGTACGGCATCGAGCGATTCCCAACTGCCGGAGGTAGAACGTCCCTTGTCCTGGGGGGAACGGTAGGCAGCCCGCAGAGAGCCGTCAAGAACGAGCGGCGCGAATGGGCGGCCCGAGCGGGCGGCACAAAGGAGACGGGGGTGTGCTGACTCTTCACCAGGCGGTGCACCATGTGGAGATCTTGAGACGAGTGGGCCCTCAAGTGGCGGACGGCTGCACCGGCGTGTTTCGCTCTTCGGGCAGTCGGGCGGAACGACCGCTACCGGTTCCGAATTCGTCCGGTTTTCCGGGTGTGCCTGTGCCCGACTGATGAGCGTCCCGATCGGCAATTTGCGTCGTCCGGGGCGAGTCCCCCTCATAAACCCGAAAGCAATGAAGGGAAGCGCATTCATGCGTCACCACATCGAGACCGCTGAGCTGGCCGACACCGAGCTGGACGCCGTTTCCGGCGGCCTGCTCCAGGAGACCGTCAGCGAGGCCGGCGCCACCGTCGGCGGCGTCGAGGGCCTGGTCGGCAACACCGTGAACGGTGTCAGCGCCAACGGTCTCCCGAGCGTCGGCGTCTCCCTCGGCGCCGGTGCCGACGCCCAGGCCTGAGCATTCGACAGGCCTTCAGGTGTCATTGACTGACACCTTTCCCGTGCCACAGCGGAACCGCCTGCTTTTCTTCTGAGCGATTCCGCGGCCCGGGTAGGATCCATAAGCCCCGGAACATTGTTCCGGGGCTTATGTGTTACGGTCATGCGCCGCTGTCGGCACAACGGTGACCGACTGCGGAAAAGCGTGAAGGAAAGGTAAGGAAAGGTGACGTGGAGTTCCGCCAAAAGGCGCTTGCCAAGCTGCAATCGCCCGAAGAACTCGACGTTCCGGTACGTTTCGCACGGCCGCAGGGCCTTCTCGTACTCGTCGTCACTCTTGTGGTGATGGCGGCGGGTTGCGCCTGGGCCGTCACCGGCACGGTGTCCTCCAAGCTCAACGCCGCCGGTGTCCTCACCCACACCGAGGGCAGCTATCTGCTGCAGAGCCCCGTCGCGGGCCAGGTGACCGCCGTGCACGCCGAGGCGGGGCAGCGGGTCGAGAAGGACGCGCCCGTGGTGAGCGTGCGCACGGAACGGGGCGTACGGGCAGTGCGCGCGGTGGCGCGCGGCCGGGTCACCTCCCTGGCGGCCGAGGTCGGCGCGGTGGTGACCACCGGGGCCGACGTGGCGACCGTCGAGCGCGTCAAGAGCGCCGACGACCCGCTGGTGGCGATGCTCTACATCCCCGCGGACAAGGGCGCGACGGTGCCGGTGGGCGCGGAGGTGGACCTGACCGTCGGCTCCGTGTCCTCGGACCGGTACGGGCTGCTGCGCGGCACGGTGCAGGCCGTCGGACAGACGCCGCAGACCCGGCAGCAGATCAGCGGCTTCCTGGGAGACGAGGACTTGGCACAGCAGTTCACCCGCCAGGGCCGGCCCTTGGCCGTCGTCGTGCGGCTGAAGCGCTCGTCGGCCACCAAGTCCGGGTACGTGTGGTCCCGCGCCGGCGGCCCCCCGACCGCACCCGACTCCGCGACGCCGGTGAGCGGCGCCGTCCACCTCGCCGCGCAACGGCCCGTCGAGTGGCTGCTGCCGTGACCGCACCACAGCAGCAGCGCCAGCAGGAGCAGCAGGAGCAGCGGCAACAGCGGCAATCCCGGCGACGGCACCGCGGCCGCCCCTCCCCCGCGCCCAAGCCCACCGCACGCAGGGCGCAAGCAGCGCCCAGGGGCGGGCACAAGAGCGTGCGCACCCCGACCGTCCTGCAGATGGAGGCCGTCGAGTGCGGTGCCGCCGCGCTCGCCATGGTGCTGGGCCACTACGGGCGGCATGTGCCGCTGGAGGAGCTGCGGATCGCCTGCGGCGTCTCCCGGGACGGCTCCCGGGCGAGCAGCCTGCTGAAGGCCGCACGCGGCTACGGGCTGACGGCCAAGGGCATGCAGATGGAGCCCGCGGCGCTGGCCGAGGTACGCGCGCCGGCCATCCTGTTCTGGGAGTTCAACCACTACGTCGTCTTCGACGGGCTGGGCCGTCGCTTCGGCCGCCGCGGGGTGCACATCAACGACCCGGCGCGCGGGCGCCGGTTCGTGCCCATGGAGGAGTTCGACACCTCGTTCACCGGTGTGGTGCTGACCTTCTCGCCGTCCGACAGCTTCCGGCGGGGCGGTCGCAAACCGAGCGTCGCCGGCGCCCTCCCGGCACGGCTGCGCGGCACCTCGGGCGCGATGCTGGCGGCGCTGGTGGCCAGCTTCCTGCTGGTCGTGGTCGGGGCCTCGGTGCCCGCGCTGAGCCGCACCTACATCGACACCTTCGTCTTCGGCGGACAGGACTCGCTGCTGGACGTGCTGTTCGCCGCCATGGGCGCCACTGTCGTGCTCACCGGCGTACTGACCGCGCTCCAGCAGGGCAATCTGCTGCGCGCCCGGCTCATCTCCTCCACCCTCAGCAGCGCCCGGTTCCTGCGCCATCTGCTGCGGCTGCCCGTCACCTTCTTCGCGCAGCGCAACCCGGCCGATCTCGTACAGCGCCTGCAGTCCAACGACACGGTGGCCGAGACGCTGGCCCGGGACCTGGCGGCGGCCGGTGTGGACGCGGTGGTCGTCGTCGGCTACGCGGTGCTGCTGTGGACGTACGACCCGCAGCTCACCCTCGTGGGTGTGGGGATCGCACTGCTGAACGTGGTGGCGATGCGGGTGGTGATCCGGCTGCGGGCCACCGGGACGCAGAAGCTGCGCGCCGACCGGGCCAAGCTCACCAACACCTCCTACAGCGGCCTCCAGCTCATCGAGACGATGAAGGCCACCGGGGGCGAGAACGGGTACTTCCGCCGCTGGGCGGGCCAGCACGCCACCACCCTCGACGTACAGCAGCGGCTGGGGGTGCCCAGCGCCGCGCTGGCCGTGGTCGCCCCGACGCTGGCCACCCTCAACAGCGCCCTCATCCTGCTGATCGGCGGTACTCGGGCGGTGGACGGCGCCATCACGGCGGGGCTGCTCGTCGCCTTCCAGGCGCTGGTCACCAGCTTCACCGCGCCGCTGACCCGGCTGAACTCGGTGGCGGGCCGCATCCAGGACTTCGCCGCGGACGTCGCCCGGCTCAAGGACGTGGAGGCCTTCCCCGCCGACCCGCTCTACACCCGGCCCGAGCCGCCGGCCAGCACCCGGCGGCTGGCCGGACACATCACGCTGGAGAACGTCACCTTCGGCTACAACCCGCTGGACAAGCCGCTGCTGACCGGCCTGTCGCTGGCCGTGGGCCCGGGTCGGCAGATCGCGCTGGTCGGTGGCTCCGGCAGCGGCAAGTCCACGGTCTCCCGGCTGCTGGCGGGCCTGTACACGCCGTGGGAGGGCGCCATCCACATCGACGGGCAGCGGCTGGAGGACCTGCCGCGCGGCGCGCTGGCCGCCTCGGTCTCCTTCGTCGACCAGGACGTGTTCCTCTTCGAGGGCACCGTGCGGGACAACGTGGCGCTGTGGGACCCGTCCATCCCCGACGACGCGGTCGAGGAGGCCCTGCGGGACGCGGAGTTGTACGAGGACGTCGCTCGGCGTCCCGGCGGCCTCCACAGCCGCGTCGAGCAGGACGGCCGCAACTTCTCCGGCGGTCAGCGGCAGCGGCTGGAGATCGCCCGCGCCCTGGTACGGCGGCCCAGCATCCTCGTACTGGACGAGGTGACCAGCGCCCTGGACGCGGAGACCGAGGCGGTGATCATCGACAACATGCGGCGGCGCGGCTGCGCCTGCGTGGTGATCGCGCACCGGCTGAGCACCGTGCGGGACAGCGACGAGATCGTGGTGCTGGATCGCGGCACCGTCGTGGAGCGGGGACGGCACGAGCAACTGCTCGCCGCGCAGGGCCCGTACGCCCGCCTCGTCAAGGAGCACTGAGGTACTTGTATCCGACCGCAGACCCGCAGCACCACTTCGCGGCGAGCGACGTGGTGGTCGCGCACTTCGGGCAGCTGGGCGAGGCGGTGCCCCACGCGTCCGGCAGCGGCCTGGCGCTGGAGGGGCCGCATGTGCTGTGGCTGGTGGCCGAGGGCGCCATGGACGTGTTCGCGGTGGACGCCGCAGGGCAGGGCCACTGGCACTTCTTGGGCCGGCTGGAGGCGGGCACACTGCTGCTCGGCCCTGTCCAGGGCCCGCGGCACACCCTGGTCGGACGGCCGGTGCGGGGCGGAGTGCTGCGCCGCATACCGCTGATGGAGCTGTTCCCGCAGCACGCGCCGGCCGGGTACGGCGGGTACGGCGACCCGGGGGCGTACGACACGGGGAGCCATCCCGTGTACGACACCGGCTCGTTTCCCGCGTACGACACCGGCGGGTACCCGGTGTACGACACGGGGAGTCACCCCGCCCACGGCGGCCGGGCCGATCCCTGGGGGCAGGGGGCGGGGCTCGGGCCGCTGGAGGACGCCTTCGCGCGGGGCGTCGGGCGCGGGCTGCGGGTGCTGTTCGAGGCGCCGCTGGACGGCCAGCCCGGGTACGAGGGCCACGGCGGCCACCAGGCACCGGCCACCGACGACGACATCCTGTGGATGCCCGTGGCGCCCGGCAGCGTACGGTACGGCGGCTCCGTCGAGCTGCTGATCGACGGTACGACCTGGCAGCTGATGGTCGACCAGCTCTCCCGGCTGCTGCTGACCCTGGACCGCTGGATCGACCGGCTGGAGCGGGCCCACGAGGACCGTACGGCCGCCGGTCTGGAAGCGGGCGAGACCGTCCGCGCGGAGGCCGACGAGGCGCTGCTCGCGGCCATCGACAAGTCCGCGCGCGGCGGAGCCGGGAGCCAGGGCTCGGACGACAGCACGGTCGCCGTGTGCCGGGCGGTCGCCCAGGCGGCCGGAGTGACCCTGCGGCTGCCGCCCGACGGGCTCTCCTTGGACGACCGGATGGACCCGGTCGAACGGCTCGCCCTCACCTCCGGACTGCGCACCCGCCCGGTGAAGCTGTCGGGCCGGTGGTGGAAGGAGAACACCGGGCCGCTGGTCGGCTACCGGGCCGCGAGCGGCGCGCCCGTGGCGCTGCTGTGGCGGCGCGGCCGGTACGAGGCCGTACAGCCGGGCAGCGGCAGCCGCTGGCGGCTCGGCGAGGCGAACGCCGGCACGCTCGCCCCCCGCGCCGTGATGTTCTACCGGCCGCTGCCCGAACGCCCGCTGCCCGCGCGGCGGCTGCTGCGCTTCGCGCTGCACGGTGCCCGCGGCGATCTGCTCACCCTCGTACTGAGCGGACTCGTCGCGGTCGGTCTCGGCGCGCTGGTGCCGGTGGCCACCGGCCAGGTGCTCGGCGAGTACGTACCCAACGCCGAGAAGGGCCTCATCGCGCAGGCCGCCGCGGCGATCGTGGGCGCCGCCGTGGTGGCGGCGGCCTTCATGCTGCTGCAGAACACCTCGCTGCTGCGGCTGGAGGGGCGGATTGAGGCCGCCTTGCAGCCGGCGGTGTGGGACAGGCTGCTGCGGCTGCCGACCCGGTTCTTCGCCGAGCGCTCCACCGGGGAGCTGGCCAGCGCCGCCATGGGGGTCAGCGCCATCCGGCGGGTGCTGTCGGGTATCAGCTCCATCGTCGTGCAGTCCGGCACGGTTGCCGGGGTCAACCTCGTGCTGCTGCTGGCCTACAGCGTGCCGCTCGCCCTCGCGGCGCTCGGCGTGCTGGCGGTGGTCGCTGCGGTCTTCGCCGCCACCGGGCTGTGGCAACTGCGCTGGCAGCGGCAGCTGGTGAAGCTCAACAACAAGCTGAACAACCAGGCCTTCCAGACCCTGCGCGGGCTGCCGAAGCTGCGCGTCGCGGCGGCCGAGTCCTTCGCCTACGCGGCATGGGCCAAGGAGTTCGCCCGCAGCCGGGAGCTGCAGCGCCGGGCCGGGCGGATCCGCAATCTGAGCGCTGTCGTCAACGCGGTCTACCTGCCGCTGGCGACGCTGCTGCTGTTCGTGCTGCTGGCCGGCCCGGCGCGCGGCGCGCTGTCCCCCAGCGGGTTCCTCACCTTCACCACGGCCATGACGATGCTGCTGACGTCCGTCACCCAGCTGACCAACTCGCTCATCTCGTGCGCCGCCGTGCTGCCGATGTACGAGCAGATCAAGCCGGTGCTGCAGGAACTGCCCGAGGTACGCGGCGGCAGTGTGCAGCCCGGCACCCTGTCGGGCGCGATCGAGGCACGGGAGCTGAGCTTCCGCTACTCCGAGGACGGACCGCTCGTCCTGGACGGCGTCTCCTTCCGTATCGAGCCCGGGCAGTTCGTGGCGGTCGTCGGCGCGAGCGGCTGCGGCAAGTCGACGCTGCTGCGGCTGCTGATCGGCTTCGACCGGCCGACCTCGGGCGAGGTCCGCTACGACGGGCAGGACCTGGCAGCCCTCGACCAGGCGGCGGTGCGCCGCCAGTGCGGGGTCGTCCTGCAGAACGCCCAGCCGCACGCCGGCTCCATCCTGGAGTGCATCTGCGGCGCGGAGAGCTTCCCGCTGGAGCAGGTGTGGGAAGCGGCGCGGATGGCGGGGGTGGCCGACGACATCAAGGCCATGCCGATGGGTATGCACACCATGCTCTCGGACGGCGGCGGCACCGTCTCCGGCGGCCAGCGGCAGCGTCTGATGATCGCCCAGGCGCTGGTGCGCCGGCCGCGTCTGCTCTTCTTCGACGAGGCCACCAGCGCGCTGGACAACGAGACCCAGCGGGTGGTCACCGAGGCCACCCGCGCGTTGCGGGCCACCCGCGTCGTGATCGCCCACCGGCTGTCCACCGTGCTGGACGCCGACCGTGTCATCGTCATGTCCGAGGGCCGCATCGTGCAGGAGGGCGCCCCGGCGACGCTGCTGGCCGACACGGGAGGGCTCTTCCACGAACTGGTGCGCCGCCAGCGGTAGGGGTTGCGGCGCGCGGTGCGGGGCTCCCGTCACCGGCCCCGTTCACCTGTCCGCCGCGAGCGGCCCGCAGGGGTTTCCGTATCGTAGGGAGAAACGGTCAAACGAAAGGGCTACCGCCGTGCGCGAGGGGGCCGCCGTCAGGCGGGAGAGGGTGCTGGAGGCGGTCCGCACGCGGGGGGAGGTGCGGGTGACCCAACTCGCCGCCGAACTGGACGTCTCCGTCGTCACCCTGCGGCGGGACGTGGAGGAGCTGGCGCGGCGCGGCCAGTTGCGGAGGGGCCACGGGGTGGCGCGCTCCCTGTCGCCGACTCCGGCGCAGCACGACGCCTCGGCACCGGCCGTGGGGCTGATCGTGCCGGAGAACCACTCGTATCTGTTCGAGGCGGTGCGCGGCGCCCGTACCACGCTGGAGGCGGCCGGCGTCCGGATGGCCCTGCACATCGCCCCGCACCAGCCGGGGTCCGAGCAGGCGATGGCCCGCCAGGCGGTGCAGCAGGGGGTGCGCGGCCTGCTGGTCTCACCGCGCTGGCGCACCGCCGCCTGCGCGGTGCGGGACGAGGAGTGGCTGGCCGAACTGCCAATACCAGCCGTGTTGATGGAGCGCCGCCCTCCGCCCGGTTCACCGCTGCACGCCCACGACTCGGTGCGCAGCGACCACTGGTACGGCGCCCATCTGGCGCTGGACCACCTGGTGTCGCTGGGGCACCGCCGTATCGTGCTGGCGGCGCGCGACGACAGCCCCACGGCGCGCACGCTGCGCGCCGCGTTCGCGCAGATCGCCGGCGAGCGCGAGGAAGTGGCCGAGTGGGCCGTCGTGCTGAGCGCGGGCCCGGCCGACCACACCGCATCCGGCCCGGGGCGCACCCAGGAGGCGCAGGAGGGTGCGGCTTCGCCGCTCGATCTGCCCGCGGTGCTGCGCGAGCACCGGGCGACGGCCGCTGTGCTGCACGCGGACGTGGACGCGCTGATGCTGGTGCAGCAGTTGCGCGAGCAGGGCATACAGGTGCCGCAGGACTGTTCGGTGGTGGCGTACGACGATGTGGTGGCGGCGCTGGGGAGTCCGCCGCTGACGGCCGTCGCGCCGCCGAAGGAGGAGATCGGCCGGGCGGCTGCCGAACTGCTGCTGCGCCGGCTGCGCCATCCGCGGGGCACGGCGCCGGAGGCGGTACGCCGCATCGAGTTGCTGCCGGAACTGAAGGTGCGCGGCTCCACGGCACAGGTCGCACAGGCTGACGGGTGACGGGTCACGGGGGACTTTCTGAAGCTCCGTCACTCCCCCTCGTGGTGTGGGCCGACTCCGGAGCTCGCACGATCGTTTGACCGTTTTATTTTCTCCTGAGCGATCCATTGACCCTCTTCGTTCGGGCGATCAGGATGCGGATGTCCCCTCCTCCCACGAAGGAGGCATCCGAGTGCCCGGCCACCGCATCCGACGGTTCACCCGCACCGCACTGACCGCGCTCGCCGCTCTTCCGCTCCTGCTGACCGCCGCCTGCACCGGCGGCGGTGCCACGGCGGCGGGAACGGCGGACGGCCCCGTCCACATCACGTTCTGGTCCGCACTGCGCGGCAGTCAGGAGGTGGTGGACGCCTACAACAGGAGCCAGCGCCGCATCCACGTCGACTTCCAGCAGATCCCGGCCGGCAACCAGGGCGGGTACGCCAAGCTGAGCAACGCGGCCCGCGCCGGCAACGCGCCCGACGTGGCCACCCTCGAATACCCGCAGGTCCCCGGCTTCGCCATCGACGGGGTGGCCCGCGACATCACACCCCTGGTCGGCGAACGGCTGCGAAAGAAGCTGCTGCCGCAGGCGCTGGCGCTGACCACCTTCGAGGGCCGGACCTTCAGCGTGCCGCTGGACGTGGAACCGATGGTCTTCCTCTACCGCCACGACCTGTTCAGCAAACACGACATCGCCGTGCCGCGCACCTGGGCCCAGTTCGAGGCCGCGGCGCGGAAGATCAAGCGCGCGGCGCCCGGTTCCCGTATCGCCACCTTCCCCACCGACGGCGGCACCCAGCTGTCCGCCTGGGCCTGGCAGGCGGGCGCGCGCTGGTTCGACACCAGCGACGGGACCTGGACCGTCTCGATGACCGACGAACCCACCCGGAAGGTGGCCGCCTACTGGCAGCGGCTGATCGACCGGAAACTGGTCTTCCTCAACTCGGTGGACACCCAGGAGGGTTCGGCGCAGGTCGGCAGGGGCGAGGTGTTCGGCAAGCTGGCCGGCGCCTGGGACGCGGGCGGGACGATGTCCTCCCAGCCGGGACAGAAGGGCAAGTGGAGGGTGGCGCCGATGCCCCGGTGGGACCTGGAACACCCGCGCGTCGGCACCCACGGCGGTTCCACGTTCGCCGTCACCAAGGACAGCCGGCACCCGAAGGAGGCCATGGACTTCATCGAGTGGCAGGTCTCCAGCCCCGAGGCGCTCAAGGCCCGGCTCGCCAGCGGCATCAGCAGCCAGTACCCGGCCGCCACCGGACTGGTCCCCGTCGCGCGGAAGGCGATGGACACCAGCTACTTCGCCGGCCAGGACATCTACTCCCTCTTCCGGCGCGAGGCCGGCCACATCTCCGGCCAGTGGAAGTGGGGCCCGCGGATGACGGCCACCCTCAGAATCGTCCAGGACCGGCTGGCCCGGGTCGGAGAGGGACAGGGCACCGTGCTGGACGCACTGCGCGCGGGCCAGCGGGCGACGATGCCGGACCTGGAATCCCTCGGGCTGAATGTGCGGGAGGGCTCCCGATGAGCGCGACCACCGTTCCCGGGGCCGGACCGGACGCGGGCACCGGGCACGGGACCGGCGCCGGCACCCGCCCCGCCACCGTCCCGCGCGACCGGGCCCGGCACACGGCGCGGCGGCGGCAACTGGGCGCGTGCGCCGCGCTGATGACGCCGTTCTTCGTCCTGCTGGTCGTCGTCTTCCTGGTGCCCGTGGGCGGCGCGGTGTGGCTGAGCTTCTTCAGCGACGACCAGCCCGGCCTCGGCTTCGGTCCCGAACGCACCGTCTTCGCCGGGCTGCGCAGCTACCGGGCCGTGCTGTCGGACCCCACCTTCCTGGCCGGCCTGGGGACGACCGCGCTGTACTGCCTGCTCTACCTTCCGCTGATGGTGCTGCTGGCGCTCGTCCTGGCGCTGCTGCTGGACTCGGGCGCGGTGCGGCTGCGGCGTACGGCGCAGCTGGCGCTGTTCCTGCCGCACGCGGTGCCGGGCCTGATCGCCGCCGTGATCTGGCTGTATCTGTACACGCCCGGCCTCAGCCCGGTCGTGGAGCTGCTGGCCGAGGCCGACATCAGCATCGACTTCCTCGGTGTGCACACCGTGCTGCCGTCGATCGTGAACATCGCGATGTGGAGCAACCTCGGCTACAACACCGTCATCTTCTACGCCGCGCTCCAGGCCGTGCCGCGCGAGCTGACGGAGGCGGCGCTGGTGGACGGCGCCGGGCCGGTCCGAACGGCGCTGCGGATCAAGGTGCCGCTGGTGCGCGCGTCCGCGGTGATGGTCGCGATGTTCACCCTGATCTGGTCGCTCCAGCTGTTCACCGAACCGATGCTGCTGAGCCAGGCCACACCGATCGTCGGCAGCCGCTACACGCCGAACATGTACATCTACGACGCCGCCTTCACCCGGAACAACTACGGCCTGGCAGCCGCCGCCTCGGTGGTGCTGCTCGCCGTCACCGTCGCGCTCTCCTACGGGCTGAGCCGGTGGAGCAACCGTACGGGCGGCGCGGCACACGCCGACGAGGAGGGGACCCGATGAGTGCTGCCGCTCCACCCCGCGCGGCGCGGCCCCGGCTGCTGGGCCGGACCGCCGTCAACGCCGTCGTGGGCCTGTCCGTCCTCTACACCCTGCTGCCGGTGGTGTGGCTGGTGCTGGCCGCCGCCAAGAACCGGGACGCCCTCTTCCGCAGCGACCTGCTCTCCCTCGGCGACTTCTCCCTCGCCGACAACCTCTCGGCGCTGTTCGCCATGGAGGAGGGCATCTACGGGCGCTGGTACGTCAACAGCCTGCTGTACGCCGTGGTGGGCGCCGCGCTGGGCTCCATGGTGAGCGTCGCGTGTGGATACGCCTTCGACAAGTACCGCTTCCGCGGCAAGGAGAAGCTGTTCGGGCTGGTACTGGCGGGCGTCATGGTGCCGCCCACCGTGCTGGCGCTCCCGCTGTATCTGATGGCGTCCAAGGTGGGGGTGGTCAACACCTTCTGGTCGGTGTTCATCCCCGTGCTGTTCAACCCGTTCGGGGTGTATCTGGGGCGGGTCTTCAGCCAGGGGTACGTCCCCGACGAGGTGTTGGAAGCCGCCCGGGTGGACGGCGCCGGCGAGCTGACGTCCTACTTCCGGGTGGCGCTGCGGATGCTGGGCCCCGGGGTGGTGACGGTGTTCCTCTTCCAGCTCACCGCGATCTGGAACAACTTCTTCCTGCCGATGGTGATGCTGTCCGACCACTCGCTCTTCCCGGTGAGCCTCGGCCTCTACGTCTGGAACAGCGCCGCCGTGGTCACCCCGGACTACTACCCCGTCGTCGTCACCGGCTCGCTGCTGGCCGTCCTCCCCCTGATCGCCGCCTTCGTGCTGCTCCAGCGCTACTGGAAGTCCGGCCTGACAGCGGGCAGTGTCAAGTGAGGCTTCACAGGCCCCCCGCCGCACCCGCACCACGACCACCACAGGAGCCACATGCCCGGCACCAAACCCCGCGCGGCCCTCGCCATGGACCCCAAGGCGGCGGACGCCGTCCTGAAACCCGCCGTCCGCCGCCGGCTCGGCGAGGTGGTGGAGCTCGCCGAGCCGGTGCTGAGCGACTTCACCACCGCTGCGGCCCGCAGGGTCCTGCCCGGGGTGGAGCTCCTCATCACCGGCTGGGGCTGCCCACCGCTGGACGCCGCCGTGCTCGCGCAGGCTCCCCGGCTGCGTGCCGTCGCACACACGGCGGGCAGCGTGCGCGGGCACCTCACCGAGGAGTGCTGGGCCCGCAGCATCGAGGTCTCCACGGCGGCGGCTGCCAACGCCGCGCCCGTGGCCGAGTACACCCTCGCCATGATCCTGCTGGCGAACAAGCGGGTGCTGCCCGCGGCCCGTGCCTACCGGCAGCAGCGCTCCCGCGACGACTGGCTCCTCCCCGATCCGCAGCTGGGCAACTACCGCCGCACGGTGGGCGTTCTCAGCGCCTCACTCGTCGGCCGCCGCGTCATCGAGCTGCTGCGCGCCCACGAGTTGCGCATCCTGCTCTACGACCCGTACGTGGGCGAGGCCGAGGCGGCGGCGCTGGGCGTGGCGAAGGCCGGGCTCGCCGAGCTGTTCGCGGCGTCGGACGTGGTCAGCGTGCACACCCCGCTCCTGGCGGCGACCCGCCACCTGGTGAGCGGTGAGATGCTCGCCCTGCTGCGGGACGGCGCGACGCTGATCAACACGGCGCGGGGCGCGGTCGTCGACCAGGACGCGCTCACCGAAGAGCTGCGCGGCGGCCGGATCCGCGCCGTACTGGATGTCACCGACCCCGAGGTGCCGCCGGTGGACGACCCGCTGTGGGAGTGCGAGAACGCGCTGCTCACCCCGCATCTGGCCGGCTCGCAGGGCAACGAGCTTGACCGGCTGGCGGAGTCGGCCCTTCAGGAGGTGCGCCGCTGGGCGGCGGGCGAGGGCTTCGCCCACGCCGTGCGCCCCGAACGGAAGGAGCTGCTGGCATGACCGCGCACTCCGAAGAGCACGGCGCCGGGCCCGGCGTCCTCGGCATACCCCCGCTCGACCACCACCGCAGCCCCCGCACCGGCTGGACCCGCGCCCACTGGGAGGCCGCGGCGGACGGGCTGGTGCGCGCCGCGTGGCGGTGGGCCACCCCGCGCGGGGCGCTGCTGGACCTGCCGGGCCGGCCCTCCCGCTCCGGCACCCGCTCCGACGGGCTCGAAGGGTACGCGCGCACGTTCCTGGCGGCGGCCTTCCGTGCGGCGGGCGGCGACGGCGCGGATCCGGCCGGGCTGCTGGAGCGCTACGCGGAGGGCCTGGCCGCGGGCACCCGTACCCCGGGCCGGGAGGACACCGAGTCGTGGCCGCTGATCCTCGACCACACCACCGCGGGCCAGCCGATGGTGGAGGCGGCCTCGGTGGCGCTGGGGCTGCGGCTGACCCGGCCGTGGCTGTGGGACCGGCTGGAGGACGGCACCCGGGACCGGGCCGAGTCCTGGCTGCGCGGGGCGCTGCGGCACACCCCGGCGCCGAACAACTGGTACCTGTTCCCGCTCAGCGTCGCGGGCTTCCTGGAGTCGGTGGGGCGCGGTGACGCGGAGACCGGGGCCGCGATCGAGCGGGGGCTGGGGCTGCTGGAGGAGTGGTGGCGCGGCGAGGGGTGGTACGCGGACGGCGACGGCCGGGCCTTCGACCACTACAACGGCTGGGCGCTGCACCTGTATCCGCTGCTGCACGCCCACCTCGCGGGGGACGAGGCGCTGACGGCCCGCTACGGTCCCCGGCTGCGCGACCATCTGGCGGGCTTCGCGCTGATGTTCGGTGGCGACGGCGCCCCGGTCCACTTCGGCCGCTCCCTCACCTACCGGTTCGCCGCGGGCGCCGCCGTCGGGCTCGGCGCGCTGACCGGGCACACGCCGCTGTCCCCCGGCGTCTCCCGGCGGCTGCTGAGCGGGACGCTGCGCTACTTCCTCGACAGGGGCGCGGTCGATGCCGACGGGCTGCTGACGCTGGGCTGGCACGGCCCGCACGACGCGACGCTGCAGACCTACTCGGGACCCTCCTCCCCCTACTGGGCGTCGAAGGGGTTCGTGGCGCTGCTCGTACCGCCGGACGATCCGCTGTGGACGGCGACCGAGGAAGCCGCACCGAGCGAGGGGCCCGACCGGGCGCTGGCACTGCCCGCACCGGGACTGCTGCTGCAGTCGACCGGCTCCGACGGGCTGGTCCGGCTGCACAACCACGGCAGCCACACCCTGCGGCCGTGGCAGGGCGAGGAGTTCACGGAGGAGGACCCGCTGTACGCGCGCTTCGCGTACTCCACCGGCACGGGGCCGACGGCGCGCGGCAACCCGCCCGACAATCACCTGGCGCTCCGGCTCCCCGGGCGGCCCGGGATGCCGGGGGTGTGGAGCGTACGGCGGCGGGTGGAGCCGCTGGGTGCCGCCTCGGCCCCGGACGGGTCCTGGGGCTGGGCCGCCTCCCGGCACCGGCCGGTCCTCCCCGCCGACGTACCGGCGCCGCCGTCGCTGCGGGTGGAGAGCGTGACGGTGGTGCGCGGCCGCTGGGAGGTGCGGGCGCACCGGGTGGTGGGCGCACCCGCCGGAACCCGTGTCCGGCTGACCGGCTGGGCGGCCGACGCCTCGCTGCCCAGCGACCTGGTACCGCTGCACGGTCTGACGCCGGTCGATCCGCTGCGTGCCCCGCAGGGCACGGCGTACGCACGGTGGGTACGAGTGCCGGCGGCGGAGGGTGAGCTGAGCGGTACGGGGGTGTGTGTGGCGGCGGCGGTGCTGGGCGGCGCCGGTGCTCCGCCTCGGGTCACGGTGGCCGGAGGGGCGACGGAGGTGGACGTCGACTGGGGCGAAGGCGGCGGGCGGGTGCGCATCTCCTTCGATCCGCCGACGGTCGAGGAGGCCGAGGCCGGCTGACGCCCTCCCCGCCCCGAGGGGCGAAATCCGGTTGCCCGGCGTCACATGGGAGCGCGAGGATGCCTCCTCGTGCTTCCGGACCTCTCCCCCTGGCGGGATTCACGCGACTTCCGCACCCTGTGGACCGCGGGCCTGATCACCACCTTCGGCAGCTTCCTCACGTTCGTCGCACTGCCCCTCCAGGTCAAGGAGCTGACGGGCTCGGCGGCCGCGGTCGGCGCGCTGGGGGCCGTGGAGCTGGTGCCGCTGATCGTGTTCGGGCTGTACGGCGGGGCGCTCGCCGACGCCTTCGACCGGCGCAGGCTGATCCTGGGCAGCGAGGCCGCGCTGGGTGCCGTGGCGCTGGTGCTGCTGCTCAACACGCTGCTGCCGCAGCCGATGGTGTGGCCGCTGTACGCGGCGGCGGCGCTCAGCAGCGCGCTGGTCGGTGTGCAGCGGCCCGCACTGGACGCGATCCTGCCGCGGATCGTCGCGCACGCGCAGCTCAGCGCGGCGGCGGCGCTCAACTCGCTGCGCTGGCAGGTGGGCGGTGTCGCCGGGCCCGCGCTCGCGGGCATTCTGATCGCCTACGCGGGGCTGGAGACGGCCTACGCCATCGACCTGGCGACCTTCGTGCTGTCCCTGCTGATGACGCTGCGGCTCGCCCCTTCGCCACCCGCGCACGACGCGGCCAAGCCGTCGCTGCGCGGCATCTGGGAGGGCGCACGGTACGCGTGGCATCGCAAGGATCTGCTGGGCACGTACGCCGTGGACGTCGTGGCGATGCTGTTCGCGTTCCCGATCGCGCTCTTCCCGTTCCTGGCCGACGAGTTGGACGCACCGTGGTCGCTGGGCCTGATGTACGCGGCGCTGCCCTTCGGCTCGATGCTGGTGAGCGCGACGAGCGGCTGGTCGTCGCGGGTGCACCGGCACGGTCTTGCCGTGCTGCTGGCCGCCGCGGGCTGGGGTGCGGCGATGACCGTGGCGGGGGTGGTGCGGAACGTGTGGCTGGTGCTGCTCTTCCTCGTCGTGTCCGGCGCCTGCGACATGGTCAGCGGACTCTTCCGCTCGACGATGTGGAACCAGACCGTCCCCGACGAGCTGCGCGGCAGGCTGGCCGGTATCGAGCTGCTGTCGTTCTCGGCCGGGCCCCAGTTGGGGCAGGTGCGTTCGGGCTCGGTGGCCTCGCTCACCTCCGTCCGTACATCGGTGTGGTCGGGCGGGCTGGTGTGCGTGGCGGGCGTGGCGCTGCTGGCGGCGGCGCTGCCCAAGCTGCTGGCGTACGACGCGCGCACCAGTGAGCACGCACGGGCGGTACGGGAGGCCCGTCAGGGCGCGGCTCCGGCCGAGGAGCAGACCTGAGCCCGCGCCCGGGTCAGCCGCGGCCCGTCTCGCCTCCCTTCTCGTGCCAGCGGGGGTCGTTCTCCCACTCCGAGGTGCGCTCCCGCGCGGTCTCCAGGGCGCGGGCCGCCTCCTCGCGGCTGGCGTAGGGGCCCATCCGGTTCTTGCCCGCCGACTGCGGTCCCTCCTCGACGGTTCCGGTCTCGACGTTGAAGAACCACTCTCCGGGCTTGCCGACCGTCTTGCGCTTGAACAGAGCCATACCGGCATGGTCGCGCACCGGCGCAGCTCACGCAGCCCCGCCGGGGCGGGTTCCGAGCGCCCCCGGAGCAGGCCGGAGCGCGGCGGCGGGCCCGGATTAGACTCGCAGACATGTCTGGCCAGTCACTCCTCGTCCCCGGCACGGTCTCACCGCCCCGCGCCGTGCCCGCCTCGATCCCGCGCCCCGAGTACGTCGGCAAGCCCGCACCCACCCCCTACGACGGGCCCGAGGTGCAGGACTCCGAGACGGTCGAGAAGATGCGCGTCGCCGGGCGGATCGCCGCCCGCGCCATGGAAGAGGCCGCCAAGCACATCGCCCCCGGCGTCACCACGGACAAACTGGACGAGGTGGCGCACCAGTACATGATCGATCACGGCGCCTACCCCTCCACCCTGGGCTACCGGCAGTTCCCCAAGTCGCTGTGCACCTCGGTGAACGAGGTGATCTGCCACGGCATCCCCGACTCCACGGTGCTGCGCGACGGCGACATCGTGAATCTCGACGTGACGGCGTACATCGACGGCGTGCACGGCGACAACAACGCCACCTACCTGTGCGGGGACGTGGACGAGGAGTCGCGGCTGCTGGTGGAGCGGACCCGCGAGGCGCTGAACCGGGCGATCAAGGCCGTCAAGCCGGGCCGCCAGCTCAACATCGTCGGCCGGGTGATCGAGTCGTACGCGAAGCGCTTCGGTTACGGCGTGGTCCGCGACTTCACCGGCCACGGCATCAACACCTCCTTCCACTCCGGGCTGATCGTCCCGCACTACGACGACCCGCGCGCCACCACCGTCATCCGACCCGGGATGACCTTCACCATCGAGCCGATGCTGACGCTGGGCACCTACGAGTGGGACATGTGGGAGGACGGCTGGACGGTCGTCACAAAGGACCGCAAGCGCACCGCGCAGTTCGAGCACACCCTGGTGGTGACCGAGACGGGCACGGAGATCCTGACGCTTCCGTAGGGCGTCCGAGGGGTAAGGGTTTTCCGACAGGGTGTCGGCAACTGCTTGACTTAGGTAAGCCTAAGTAGCAGGATCGCACCGTGTCGGAGCCCGCACGCACGCCCCCGGCCTCCCGCCGGGCCGTACCCCCTCCTCCACCCTGGGAGCCAGCCTTGCCGTCTGCCGCATCCCCCTCGCAGGACACCTCGACGGACCATTCCCCGGCCTTCTCCACCCTGATCCGCACCGCGTCCCAGGAACAGCACACCGAGGCCGAGAACTCCTCCTTCATGAGCGAGATGCTCGGCGGCCGGCTCGGGCTGGAGGCCTACACCCGCTACACCGAGCAGCTCTGGTTCGTCTACGGCGCGCTGGAGGGCGCCGCCGGCGACCTGGCACCCGACCCGGTCGCCGGCCCCTTCGTCCGCGGTGAGCTGTTCCGGCTGCCCGCGCTGGAGAAGGACCTGACCCATCTGCACGGCTCGGCCGACTGGCGCGAGCACGTCGCCCCGCTGCCCGCCACCGCCGCCTACGCGGCCCGCGTCGCCGAGGTCGCCCGCAGCTGGCCGGGCGGCTATGTCGCCCACCACTACACCCGCTACCTCGGAGACCTCTCCGGCGGCCAGATCATCCGGGGCACCGCCGAGAAGACCTGGGGCTTCGCCCGCAAGGGCGACGGCGTGCGGTTCTACGTCTTCGACGCCATCGGCAACCCCGCCGCCTTCAAGCGCGAGTACCGCGCCCTGCTGGACGCGCTGCCCTGCGACGACCTGGAGAAGCGGCGCATCGTGGAGGAGTGCAAGCACGCTTTCGCCCTGAACACGGCCGTCTTCCGCGAGCTGGGCGCCCATTTCCGGCTCACCGCGTAAGGCGGCTCCGCACGGTGAGCTGGCGCCCTACGAGGGTTGTTCCGGGAAGAGGGCGGGAAGTTCGGCTTGGCCGCTTCCCGCTCCGGGCGGAAAATCCTTTGCCGTGGCGGGTGCGCAGCAGCGCACAATGAGGCGCAGGGAAGCCCGTCACGGGGGCGGGCTTCCACAGCGACGACGGCTGTGTTCGGCCGTGTGCTGCGCCTATTCGTCATGGGGGAGTTGGACTGTCATGTCGCACGTGGAGATGCCCGGTGCGCGGGTGCCGATCCGGATGTGGACGGATCCGGGCAGCGTTGAGGACGTGGCGCTGCGGCAGCTCCAGAACGTCGCGACGCTCCCGTGGATCAAGGGCCTGGCGGTGATGCCGGATGTTCACTACGGGAAGGGCGCGACCGTCGGTTCGGTCATCGCGATGCACGGCGCCGTCTGCCCCGCGGCCGTGGGCGTGGACATCGGATGCGGGATGTCGGCGGTGCGCACGTCGCTGACGGCCGACGATCTGCCCGGTGACCTCTCGCGGCTGCGCTCGAAGATCGAGCAGGCCATTCCGGTCGGGCGCGGTATGCACGACGAGCCGGTGGAGCCCGGCGATGTGCACGGGCTGCCGACCGCCGGCTGGGACGACTTCTGGGCGCGCTTCGACGGTGTGGCCGAGTCCGTGCGGTTCCGTCACGAGCGGGCCACCAAGCAGCTGGGGACGCTGGGCGGCGGCAACCACTTCATCGAGGTGTGCCTGGACACCACCGGCCAGGTGTGGCTGATGCTGCACTCCGGTTCGCGGAACATCGGCAAGGAGCTCGCCGACTTCCACATCGGCGAGGCTCAGAAGCTGCCGCACAACCAGGGGCTGGTCGACCGCGATCTGGCGGTCTTCGTCAAGGACACCCCGCAGATGGCGGCCTACCGGCACGACCTGTTCTGGGCCCAGGAGTACGCCAAGTACAACCGGGCTCTGATGATGGGGCTGCTCAAGGACGTGGTCCGCAGGGAGTTCAAGAAGGCGAAGCCCGTCTTCGAGGAGACCATCTCCTGCCACCACAACTACGTGGCCGAGGAGCGGTACGACGGTTTGGACCTGCTGGTGACCCGCAAGGGCGCGATCCGGGCGGGCAGCGGCGAGTTCGGCATCATCCCGGGCTCGATGGGCACCGGCTCGTACATCGTCAAGGGCCTGGGCAACGCGGACTCGTTCAACTCCGCCTCGCACGGCGCGGGCCGGCGCATGAGCCGGAACGCGGCCAAGCGGCGCTTCACCGAGCGGGACCTCGCGGAGCAGACGCGCGGGGTGGAGTGCCGCAAGGACGCGGGGGTCGTGGACGAGATCCCCGGGGCCTACAAGCCGATCGAGCGCGTCATCGACCAGCAGCGCGATCTGGTCGAGGTCGTCGCGAAGCTGCGGCAGATCGTGTGTGTGAAGGGCTGATCCTCGCGGGACGTGCGGGGCCGACCGGGGCGGCGACGAGGTGACTCATCGCCGCCCCCGCTCCAGGCAGTCGGCCACCAGCCGGCGTGCGTAGGCGGCGTCGAGCGCGCCGGGGCGGAAGAGGATGCGGTACATCATCGGGGCCACGACGTGGTCGATGACCGTCTCGACGTCGGGCAGCTGCTGCTCCCCCCGGGCGGTCGCGCGCCGGAGGATGACGCCGATCTGCTCGGCGGCGTAGGCGGAGCACTGGCCGGCGTTGTCTCCGTCCGGATCGCCGAGCAGGGCGTCGCGGGTGTAGGCGCGGCCCGGGGGCGACGCCATCTCGTCCAGGAACTGCTCGGCCCAGGCGGTCAGGTCGGCCGCCAGCTCGCCGTGGTCCTCGGGGTCGGTCTCGGGCCGCAGATGCTCGACGGCGACGTCCGAGAGCAGCTCCCGCAGGTCGCCCCAGCGGCGGTAGACCGTGGACGGGGTGACTCCGGCGCGGGCCGCGATCAACGGAACGGTCAGCGCGTCCCGTCCGACCTCGGCCTCGAGTTCGTGCACGGCCGTGTGCACCGCCTCCTGTACCCGGGCACTGCGCCCGCCGGGGCGCGCCATCGCTTTGGCCATGGCGCCATGCTAAAGCAAAGTCATTGCGTCAACGGCCGAGGCCGGACCGCCCAGTGCGGTGCCGTCCAGGGCGGTGCCGCCCACCGGGGCCAGGGTGCGGGGCGGCCCGGTCCGCTCGTAGGCGTGCCCCGCGCGCAGCAGCACCGCCTCGCTCTGCGGCCGTCCCATCAGCTGCATCCCGATCGGCATTCCCGCCCTGTCGTGGCCGACCGGCAGGGTCAGCGCGGGCAGCCCGGTGATGTTGGCCGGCGCCGAGAGGCGCACATAGGCGTCCGAGACGGTCTCGACGGTGCCGTCGGGCCAGGTGAGGGTGGGCTGGTCGGCCTTGGCCGCGGTCGTGGGCACGGTCGGCGCCGCGATGACATCGACCTCCTCCAGCGTGCTCAGCCAGCTGCGCCGCATGAGCGTGCGGGCGCGCTGGGCGCGCAGATAGTCCCCCGCCGGCATCAGTTCGCCGGCTTCGAGGAGGATGCGTACGTCCGCCGCGTAGCGCTCGGGTACGGAGCGCAGTGTCCGTTCGTGGTACGCGGTGGCCTCGGGGACCATCAGGCCCCACTGGACGGCCTGGACGTAGCGGGTCATCGGGATCTCGACGTCGACGAGGTGTGCGCCGAGCTCGGCCAGCCGGTCCACGGCCCTCCGGACCGCGGCCTCCACCTCGGGGTCGACGTGGTCGAAGTAGTAGTTGACCGGCACGCCGACGCGCAGCCCGGTGAGGTCCGTCTCTGCGTCCGGCTGCCGGTCGGCGGACGGTGGGGGCGCGGACGCGGAATCGCGCGGTGCGTCACCGGCCAGGGCTGCCAGGACGGCCGCCGCGTCCTCGACGGTGCGGGTGAGCGGGCCGACGTGGTCGAGTGACCAGGACAGCGAGGTCACGCCGTGCCGGGGGACGAGGCCGTAGGTCGGCTTGAGGCCGACGATGCCGTTCAGCGCGGCGGGCACCCGGATCGATCCGCCGGTGTCGGTGCCCAGCGCGAAGGTGGCCGCACCGGCCGCCACGGCGACGGCCGAGCCGCCGCTCGACCCTCCGGCCACCCGCTCCTGGTCCCAGGCGTTCCTGGTCTGCGGAGTGGTGAGGCCGTAGGCGAACTCGTGCGTGTGGGTCTTGCCCACCAGGGCGGCGCCGGCCGCGGTCAGGCGCGCGGCGGCCGTGCTGTCGGCGTCGGCCCGGTGTCCTTCCCGTACCCGGGAGCTGCCGGTGGTCGCCACTCCGGCCACGTCGATCATGTCCTTCAGCCCCATGGGGATGGCCGGCAGCGGCCCGGCGGCGCGGCCCGCGGACAGCTCCTGCTCGGCCCGGCGCGCCGAGCTGCGTGCCCGGTCGGCCGTCACCGTCACATAGGCCCGCAGGTGCGGTTCGGTGCGCTCGATCCGTTCCAGCACCGAGTCCACCAGTTCGACGGGGGACAGCTGCCGGGTCCGGATCCGGTCCGCGGCGACGGTCAGGGACAGTTCATACGGCTGCATTGTTCTCCCCCGTCCCGGCGGGCTGCCGGTCGCCCTCTTCCGCCGCGCGGTAGTCGGCCGCGGGGGGAGTGTCGCCGAAGTCGAGCTCGCGCAGGACGGAGACGACGGAGTGGATGTGGTCGGCGGTGGCGGCGACCTCCGCGTGGCGGTCGGCGGGCAGTGGCAGCCCGGTGCGGGCGGCCCAGCGGGCCGCTTCGGGCGGTGTGAGTTCGGCAGCAGACATGGGTGCTCTCCCCTGACTCGACAGCAAAAGCTAACCTTTTGCATTAGCTGCACGGTAGAAGCTACGGTGGCTTAATGCAAACCGTTAGCTTTAATTCCGAGAGCATGGGGCTCGCGGCCCCCTCCTGGACCGTGGGAGACCTCAGGATCCACCGGGTGGACGAGGTGCCGCTGCCGCCCCCGACCGGGCGCTGGCTGCTGCCCGACGCCACCGCCCAGGTCGTCGCCCGGCACGACTGGCTGCGGCCCGACTTCGCCGACCCGTCGGGTGTACTGCGGCTGGCCAGCCACAGCTTCGCCTTCTCGATCGGCGGGCTGCGGGTCCTCGTCGACACCGGCATCGGCAACGGCAAGACCCGGGCGAACCCCGCCTGGCACGATCTGCGCACCGACTACCTCCAGCGCCTCACCGACGCCGGATTCCCCCCGGACTCGATCGACCTGGTGATCCTGACCCATCTGCACACCGACCACGTCGGCTGGAACACCCGCAAGGCGGCCGGCGCCTGGGTGCCCACCTTCCCGAACGCGCGCTATCTCACCTCGCGCACCGAGCGGGAGTTCTGGGCGGGATACGCCATGGACGAGGCGCGGGCGCAGATGTTCCGCGACTCCGTGCAGCCGGTCGAGGACGCCGGTCTGCTCGACCTCGTCCACCTCCCGGACGAGGGCCATGAGGTCGTCCCGGGCCTGCGCCTGCTCCCCACCCCCGGACACACCCCCGGCCATCTCGCGGTCCAACTCACCGACCAGGGCGCCACAGCCCTGATCACCGGCGACTGCATCCACCACCCGGTCCAGCTTCCGGAGCCGGACATCGGCAGCTGCGTGGACATCGACCCGGTGCGGTCCGAGACCACTCGGCGCTCGCTGCTCGCCTCGCTCGCCGGCACCGGCACCCTCGTCCTGGGCACGCACTTCCCGCCGCCCACCGCGGGCCACGTCGACGGAACCCCCGCCGGCGGCTACCGGCTGACGCCCGTCCCCGGAAGCGGGCCGACCGCAAGGGGCTGACCCGGATTCAGACCGCCACCCCCGCCGTCGCCCCGCGCAGGGCCTCGCGGAGGCGGTCGCGGGCCGCGATCTGGGCGGCGATCCGCGCCTCCAGGACGGCGAGCCGCTGCTCGGCGACGCGCAGGCCCTCCGGGGAGGGCGGGGCGGCGGCCAGGTCACCGTCCAGGCAAGGGGCGAAGAAGCCGACATCCTCCAAGGTCAGCCCGGCGTCGAGGAGGTAGCGGATGTTGCGGACGCGGACCTCGGCCGCGGCGTCGTAGACGCGGTAGCCGTTGGGTGCGCGCTCGGAGATGAGCAGCCCGGCCTGCTCGTAGTGACGCAGCGCCCGCGCCGTCGTCCCCGTACGCCGTGCCAGCTCCCCGATCCGCATACCGCCACCACCTCTCGCGGGAAGTGGTATCACGGCTCCCCGAGGGAGCGGTGCCCCGGCCGGCCGCACGGCAGGTACGACCCGGGTCACGCCAGCACCGCGCCGCCGTCCACCGGCAGCACCACGCCGGTGACGAACGACGCCTCGGGCGCGGCCAGTCCCACCACGGCCCAGGCCACTTCCTCCGGCCGGCCGACGCGGCCCAGCGGGGTGTGGGCGATCTGCCACTCACGGATCGCCTCGCGCTGCTCGGGGCCGAGGCCGCGGTGCTCGCCGATCGGGGTGTCGATGGCGCCCGGCGCCACCGCGGCCACCCGGACGCCGTGCGGCGCCAGCTCCACCGCCCAGCTGCGGGTGAGCAGTTCGAGCGCCGTCTTGCTCGCGGCGTACAGCGAGTTGCCCGGCCAGGCGCGCTGTCCGATGGAGGTACTGACGTTGACGACCACGCCGCCCGCCGGGGCCGCCTTCAGCGCGGCGAGCGCGGCCTGGGTCAGCAGTACCGGCGCGGTGAGGTTGGTGGTCAGCTGCGCCTCGATGCTCGCGCGGGTGTAGTCGCCCAGGCTGTCGCCGCCGACGACCCCCGCGTTGTTGACGAGGACGTCGAGCCGTCCGGTCGACTCCAGCGCGGCAACCACGATGCGCTCGGGTGCGTCCTCATCGGTGACATCGGCGGCGAACGGGGTGATGGCGCCGGGGCCGGGCTCGGCGGCGGTCTCCTGAAGCGGTGCCGTACGGCGGCCTACGGCGAGGACGTGTGCTCCCTGCGCGGCGAAGGCACGCGCCGTGGCACGGCCGATACCGGTTCCGGCACCGGTGACGACGACGGTACGGGGCTGCGGCGAGGCGGTGCTCTCGGCGGTCTCGGCGGTCCTGGCGTTCACAGCGGTCTCGGTGCTCACAGCGGTCTCGGCGGTCTCGTTCATGGCCGCATCCTCGAACCCTGCCGCCTGCGTCAAGGTCAAGCCCGCGGTCGAGGAGCACCGTCCTCGGGTGGGGATTCTGTGCGGGGAATCGCCCGGAATCTACGCGCACTGCCTGACAACCCCCACCACACTCTCCGCACTTCTCATGGGGAAGTGAACACACGGACACACAGAGTGCTCATATGTCCTAAGGTCTGGGAGGTCGGCGCATCCCGACAAATGGGGGCGGGGTTCGGTGCGCTGCGGAGGTTCCGCGTACCTGGGGGGGTTCATGCGGCGCGACTTCGCTTTCGTGTCCGAGACGGGGAGACCGGCCGAGCCGGTGGCGGGGAGAAAGAGGAGCGGCCAGGAGCCGGGGCGGCCCGGTGCGCACCGCAGCCAGGACAAGTCCGGCTGGTACCGGCCCGTTTCGCTGACCGTCGACGCGCTCGGCATCGCCCTTCCGGTGGCGTCGGTCTTCCACCAGGCCGGACAGCCGCACACCGCCGCGGCCACCGCGACGGCCACGCTCACCTGGTTGGCCGTGCTGGCCGCGCACCGGCGCTACGGACGGCGCTGGCTCGGCGAGACCCGCGGGGTGCTGACCACCCTGCGGGACTGGCTGACGCTGCTCGGGCTGCTCGCCGTCCTCCGCGTACTGACGGGCGAGAACTCGCCCCCCGCCGTCGCGCTGCTCGCGCTCTTGCCCGCACCGCTGCTCACCACGGTCTGCCGGTCGCTGACGCATCGCCATCTGACCAACCAGCGCCGCGAAGCGCACGCCGTGCAGCGGGCGCTGGTCGTGGGCGAGGGCAGCGCCGTGGACCGGGTGGTGGAGCAACTGGCCAGCCGTACGGACCATCCGTACGTCGTCATCGGTGCCGTACCGGTCGGACCGACGCCCAACCGCAGCGGCGTCCCCGAGACCGGGGGGCTGGAGGCCGACCCGGAGGGGCCGGACGGCGGCGGCACGGACGGGGCGGCCGTGGTCTCGGCGGCGCGGCTGCACGGCACCGACACCGTACTGGTGGCTCCCGGCTCGCGGTTGAGCGGTGCGCGGCTGCGCGCGCTGACCTGGGCGGTGCAGGACGCGGGGCTGCCGCTGGTGATCGCCTCCGGGCTGGCAGACGTGGCGCTGCGCCGGGTGCGCCCGTCCACGGCCGCCGGGCTGCATCTGCTGCATGTGGACCCGCCGGTGCGGCGCGGCCCGCAGGTCGTCCTCAAGGCGGCGCTCGACCGGACCGGCGCCGCACTGGGACTGGTGCTGCTCGCCCCGCTGTTCGGGATCGTCGCAGCGGCGATACGGCTCGACTCGGTGGGACCGGCGCTCTACCGGCAGACCCGGATCGGCCACCGCGGTGTGCCCTTCACCATGTGGAAGTTCCGCTCCATGGCGATGGACGCGGAGCGGTTGCGGCCCCAGCTCGCCGCCGCGAACGAGGTGGACGGCCCGCTGTTCAAGATGCGGGCCGACCCCCGGGTCACCCGGGTGGGGCGGGTACTGCGCCGCACCTCCCTCGACGAGCTGCCGCAGCTGTGGAACGTGCTGCGCGGCGAGATGTCGCTGGTCGGTCCGCGGCCCCCGCTGCCGGAAGAGGTGGCCGCCTACGGGTCGACGGCGCTACGACGGCTGCTGGTCAAGCCGGGACTGACCGGACCGTGGCAGGTCAGCGGACGCTCGGACCTGTCCTGGGACGAGAGCCTGGCGCTGGATCTGCGGTACGCGGACAACTGGTCGCTGACCGGGGACCTGGATCTGCTGGCCCGCACGGTGCGGGCCGTGGTCGACGGACGGGGGGCGTACTGATGCCGCGCCCCGTCAGGGACGCGGGGAACCGCGCGAGCAACCCATGGGAGTACCCCCTGCTCGAAGAGCCTGGGGGAGCACCCGCAGCCGGCAGACACGGCCTACGCCACCCCCTCGGCACGCCGCCACCACTCGTACGTCGCACGTATCCCTTCGCGGAGCGGAATCTCCGGGCGGAAGCCCAGCTTGGACAGCCGCGAGACGTCCAGCAGCTTGCGCGGGGTGCCGTCCGGGCGGCTGGTGTCCCACACGATGTCACCGTCGAAGCCGACAACGTCGCGCACCGTCTCGGCGAGCGCGGCGATCGGCAGGTCCTCGCCGCAGCCCACGTTGACCGGCGTCGCCTCGTCGTAGCGGCGCAGCAGCAGCAGGCAGGCCCGCGCCAGATCGTCGACGTGCAGGAACTCGCGGCGCGGTGTACCGCTGCCCCACAGCACCACCCGCGGGGCCCGGTCCCGCCGTGCTTCGTGGAAGCGGCGGACGAGCGCGGGCAGGACGTGCGAGGTCTCCAGGTCGAAGTTGTCGCCGGGGCCGTAGAGATTGGTGGGCATGGCCGAGATGTAGGAGGCGCCGTACTGCTCGCGGTAGGCGCGGATCTGGGTGATGCCCGCGATCTTCGCCAGCGCGTAGGGCTCGTTCGTCGGCTCCAGGGCGCCGGTGAGCAGGGCCTCTTCGGTGATCGGCTGCGGGGCGTGCTTGGGATAGATGCAGGACGAGCCCAGGAACAGCAGCCGCGGTACGCCCGCCGCGTGCGCGCCCGCCACGACGCTGAGCTGGATGCGGAGATTGTCCTCCAGGAACGGCACGGGCTGCGTCTTGTTGGCCATGATGCCGCCGACCTTGGCCGCCGCCAGCACCACCGCGTCCGGCCGCAGCTCGCCCAGCCGGCGCCGGGTGCGGTCCGCGTCGCGCAGGTCGAGCGCCGTGCGGTCGCAGGTCAGCACCTCGTACCCCTCCGCAGCCAGTCGGCGGGCCACGGCCGAGCCGACCAGCCCGCGGTGGCCCGCGACGAACACCCGTGCTCCGGGCGGCAGATGAGAGCCGCCGTGCGGGGACTCGGCTGCGGCGGCGTCGTCCGGGGCGGGCTCGGCGGAGTGCGGTCTCGGCGTCATGCTGCCGGATTCTGCCAGCAGCCGCCCCCGTTCGGCGAGATAGCCGACAAAGAGAACGTAACGAACAGTCCGCGCGGTTCCGTCGCGGCCCACCCCTCCACCCTCGATCTGACTCAGGACGGCGGCACATGCCCAAGAGCGCACTGATCACCGGCATCACGGGCCAGGACGGGTCGTATCTGACCGAACTCCTGCTCGGCAAGGGCTACACGGTGCACGGCCTGGTCCGCCGCTCCTCGTCCTTCAACACCGGCCGTCTCGACCACCTGTACCAGGACCCGCACGACGAGGGCCGCTGTCTGGTCCTGCACCACGCCGACCTCGCCGACGGCGTCGCCCTGGTCAACCTGCTCCGCGATCTGCGCCCCGACGAGGTCTACAACCTCGGCGCCCAGTCCCATGTGCGGGTCTCCTTCGACTCCCCCCTCTACACGGGCGACGTCACCGGCATGGGCACGGTGCGGCTGCTGGAGGCGATCCGGGCCAGCGGGATCGACACCCGCATCTACCAGGCGTCGTCCTCGGAGATGTTCGGCGCGGCCCCGCCGCCGCAGCACGAGGCGACACCGTTCCACCCGCGCAGCCCCTACGGCTGCGCCAAGGTGTTCAGCTACTGGTCCACCGTCAACTACCGCGAGGCCTACGGCCTGTTCGCGGTGAACGGCATCCTGTTCAACCACGAGTCGCCACGGCGCGGCGAGACCTTCGTGACCCGCAAGATCACCCGCGCCGTCGCCCGGATCCGGGCCGGACTGCAACGACATCTGTACCTGGGCAACCTGGACGCGGTACGCGACTGGGGCTATGCGCCCGAGTACGTGGAGGCGATGTGGCTGATGCTGCAGGCCGACGAGCCCGACGACTACGTCGTCGCCACCGGGGTCCCCACGACGGTGCGGGAGTTCCTGCGGGAGGCCTTCCGGGCCGGCGGTCTGGACTGGCAGGACCATGTGCGGTTCGACCCCGTCTACCAGCGGCCCGCCGAGGTCGACGCACTGATCGGCGACGCGACCAAGGCGGAGGCCCGGCTGGGCTGGAAACCGCGGGTGATGTGGGGGGAGTTGGCCCGGATCATGGTGGAGGCCGACATCTCCGCGCTGGAAGCGGAGCTCTCGGGCGCGGCGGTCCGCATTGATCACGGCTGACGGCCCGCACCCGGCATGGACGGGCGCGCCCCCAGGGGCGCGGGGAACGGCGCGAGCAACCACAAACCAACCCGCAGCCCGCAACGGCCCGGCAGGGGCACCCCCGCACCGGAACAGGACAGACACAGCACCAAACCCTGGGGACAGCACATGAAACGCACCAATCGCCGTAAGGCGGCAACCGCGGTAGCGGCCTTGGCCCTGACCGCCACGGCCCTGGCCGGCCCGGCCCTCACCGACAGCGGGACCCGGCAGGCGCACGCCCTCACCGCTCCGGTGGCGATGACGGCGGACGACTTACCGACCTGGCAGACGAACGGCGTCGTATGGGCCATGGCCCAGTCCGACGGTGTCGTCTTCGCGGGCGGCACCTTCTCGGCCATCCGCCCACCGGGCGCCGAGCCGGGCACCGGCGAGCGGCAGGCGGTCAACTTCGCCGCGTTCGACGCCGCGACCGGCGCCCCCACCGACTGCCGGCTCAACTTCACGGTGGGCAGCGGTACCGCCACCGTGCGGGCGCTGACGGTCTCGCCGGACGGCGGGACGCTCTACGCGGGCGGCAACTTCGCCGCCGTGAACGGCACCCATGTCAGCAGGGTCGCCGCGATCGACATCGCGACGTGCCAGGTGAAGCCCGGCTTCAGCGTGTCGGTGTCCTCGACCGTGCACGCGCTCGCCGCCACCGACGACACGGTGTACCTGGGCGGCGACTTCACCTCGGTGGAAGGTCAGAGCCGCAGCAGGTTCGCGGCGCTGACCACCGGCGGCGAGCTGCGCTCCTGGAGGGCCGACGCGGATCTGACCGGACGCGCCGTGGAGGTCACCCCGGACAAGAAGAGCGTCGTACTCGGCGGTGACTTCGCCCGTGTGCGGGGCACGGACTCGCACGCGCTGGCCGTGGTCGACGCGGCCTCCGGCGCGCTCAAGCGCGCCTACGGCCGCACCTTCGTACCGCGCAACTCCGTGGTCAAGGGCCTCCATGTGGACGAGACCGGTATCTACACCGCCAACGAGGGCACCGGCGGCGGCGTGTTCGACGGGCGGATCGCGCTGGACCTGGACGACTTCGACCAGCGCTGGCGGGACACCTGCCTGGGCGCGACCCAGGATGTGACCGTCTACAAGGGCGTGCTCTACAGCAGCTCGCACGCGCACAACTGCTCCAGCATGGGCCAGTTCGGGGAGCTGTACGAGCGCCAGCACCTGCTGGCCGAGTCCGTCGACGACCCCACCCCGCTGCTGTCGTGGTTCCCCGACACCGACGACGGACCGGCGAACGTGGAGCAGGTGGGACCGCGGGTGATGGTGGTCTCCTCCCGCGGCGGCACCGACTACATGTGGGTGGGCGGCGCGTTCTCCCGGATCGCCTCCAACGGCAACAAACCCCAGCAGGGCCTGGTGCGCTTCGCCAACGGTCCCGACACCCGGGACCCGACCGTCCCCGACGGGGTGAGCGCGGCCAACGTCACCGCGGGCGTCCGGGTGACCTGGCCGGCCAGCACCGATTTGGACGACCGTACGCTCACCTACCGCGTCTACCGCAACGGCGGCTCCGAGCCGGTGGGCACCGTGCGGGCCAACTCCACGTTCTGGGACCGGCCCACCGTCAGCTTCACCGACACCACCGTCAAGCCCGGCACGGACTACACCTACCGGATCACCGCGAGCGACGCGGACGACACCAACACCAGCGCCCGCTCGGAAGGGGCCACGGTGCGTACGCCGGGGACACCGACGGAGACGACGGTGGAGCGGGAGGCGACCGCCGACGCGTATGTGAACGGTTCCTCGACCGGCTCCACCTACGGCACCCACCAGCAGCTGGCCGTGCGCGGCTCGTCGCCGTACGAGAGCTATCTGCGGTTCAACGTGCCCTCACCGCCCAGCGGCATGGTGCTGGACAGTGCCCGGCTCACCGTCACCACCAGCAACGACAGCTATGCGGCGACTCCGGACGCGATCAGCGTCCGGCCGGTCACCGGTTCGTGGTCGGAGTCCTCGGTGACCTACGCCGACCGGCCGTCCCTGGGCTCGGCGACGCTGGGCACGCTGAGCGGCGCGCCGGAGCGCAACACCGCCTACGACATCCCGCTCAGCAAGAGCGCGGTCGGTGACGCGGCGGGCAGCAGCTTCGACGTGGCGCTCACCAGCACCGGCAGCGACAGCCTGTGGCTGCTGGCGCGCGAGTCCGGGGGCACCGGCCCCAAGCTCACCCTGACCTTCAGGAAGCCGTGAGCGCCCACAAGGCCGCAGCAACCGCGGTGGCCGCCCTCGTGGCGGCCACCCTGGCGCTGACGGCCGGCTGCGGCGCGGAGGGGGACAAGCAGCACCGGACGCAGGAGAGCGGGAAGAGCGGGCAGCCCGGCGCGAGCGCTCCCCCGTCACCGGGCAAGGAGCCACCGCCGCCCAAGGACGGCCAGGAGCGGCGCCCCGAGGAGCGGGCCACCCCGAAGCTGCCCCGCGACCGACTCACCCCCGCCACCGGTTCGTTCACCAAGAAGGAGAAGAAGTACCTGGTCGGCCGGGTGCCCGAGGGCCTGGAGCCGGCCGCCGTGCTGGAGGCGGGCCGCACCGCCTGCGCGCGGCTGCGCACGACGGCCGAGGTGAGCCGCAAGGACGCGATCAGCGCCCTGCGGGCCGGCGAGATCGACAACGCCGGGCCGGCGATCACCCATCTGTGCCCGACGTTCAAGCCACTGCTCAAGGCGGCGGGCAAGAAGTGACACCGAAGACGTGACGCCTGAAGACATGACGCTGCGAAGGCGTGCGGCCCAGGACGTGACACCCGAAACCGGAAGAGGCCCCTCGTGGAGAAGCTGCCCGTCGTCGTCGCGATACCGACCAGGAACGAGGCGGAGAACATCGCCACGACCGTACGGTCGGTGATCGACCACTTCGCACACGTCGTCGTGGTCGACTCGGACAGCACGGACGACACCCGCGCACTCGCCGAGGCCGAGGGCGCCGAGGTGCTGCCCTACACCTGGGACGGCGGTTACCCGAAGAAGAAGCAGTGGTGCCTGGAGCATGTGCACCCCGAGATCGACTGGGTCTTCTTCCTCGACGGGGACGAGACGCCCAGCCCCCAACTGCTGGCCGAGATACGGCACCTCTTCGACCCGCCGCCCGGCCACACGCTGCGCCCCGCCGCCTTCGACATCCCGCTCGGCTACTGGTTCGCGGGGCGCAGGCTCCGGCACGGGTACACCATCGTCAAGCGGGTGCTGCTGGACCGCACCCGCTGCCGCTTCCCCGAACCCGACGACCTGGCCGCTCCCGGCATGGGCGAGCAGGAGGGCCACTACCAGCCGCTGGCCGACCCGGTGGTGCGGCTCCGCTCCCCCATCGAACACCAGGATCTGGACCCGGTACGCACCTGGTTCGAGCGGCACAACCGCTACTCGGACTGGGAGGCGTGGCTGGAGCGGCACCCGGCCGTACGGGAACAGATCCGGCAGGCCAAGACCCGGCAGGGCCGTCTCTTCCACCGGGCACCGCTCAAACCGCTGGTCTCCTTCGCCTACGCCTACGGCTGGCGGAGGGGCTTCCTCGACGGCCGCGCCGGGCTCGACTACGCGCTGGCGATGAGCTTCTACCGCTGGCAGATCGGACTCAAGGCGCGCGAGGCGGCGTCGGGCGAGAGGGGCCGGCACTGACCCGCCCGCACACCGCCCCGTATATGTCCCGCAGCGTGTCCACCACCGCGTCCAGCGTGAAGCTCTCCCTGGCCAGCCGCCAAGCCGCCCGGGAGGCGGCCGCGCCCGCCGCCGGGTCCAGCAGCTCCAGCACCGCGCGGCCGATCCGGGCCCCGTTACGCGGATCGTCCGGGGCGCTGTCCACCAGCCGCCCGGCCCCCGCGGCGGCCACGTCGGGTGCCAGTCCGCTGGTACGGGTGACGACGACGGGCAGCCCCACCGAGAGTGCCTCCAGCACGGAGACGGAGAAGGCGTCCTTGATGGACGGCAGCACATACACGTCGGCGGCGCGCAGCCGGGCGATGACGCCCGCGTGGTCGAGCGCGCCGATGTACTCCAGCGCGTGCCCGACGCCCAGCGAACGGGCCAGCGCCAGCATGTCGTCGGCCAGCGCGCCGGTGTCGGGTCCGGCCAGCACGAACCGCGCGTCGGGGTGCTTGTCCAGCACCGTCGGTATGGCCCCCACGAAGTCCTGCGGGCGCTTGCCCTCCTGCACCCGCGCGCAGTACAGAACGGTCGGCGGGCGGCCGGCACCTCCCGGGTTCCGCATGGGCTGCGGCGCGACACCGTTCACCAGCCGGTACGCCGGGCCCATCGGGTCCGGCGCCACCACCGCCTCGGTCAGCTCCCGCTCCTGCGGGGTGAGATGGAGCACGGCGTCGGCCTCCTTCAGCACCCGGCGCAGGCCCAGCACGTCCACGGCCTGCGCCACCCGCTTCCGGGTCGGGTCGATCATGCCGTGCGTCTGCAGCACCAGGGGACGTCCCATCCGCGCGGCCAGCATCGCGACGGGAAGGGTGATCAGATCGCGCATCAGATGGACGTGGACGACGTCCGCCGAACGCAGCATGCGGGGCGCCGCGGCGAGCAGCGCGGGCGAGGTGATGCCGCTGACCTCGAAGCGCGGCAGCACATGCCGGGCCTGGAAGAGCCGGGCCGGGACCCCGTCCACGCTGCGGGGCAGTCGCCCCGCCGGGAAGTTGTCGCCCAGGGCGACCAGGGCGGCCCGCTCGCCCCTGGCCCGCAGCCCCCGGCACAGATTGAGCGCGACCCTGGTGGGCCCGCCGAAGTCGTGGGTGGGCGTGTGCAGCGTGACGATGTGCAGCGCCTTCAATGGGGCCCCCTCGGTGGATACTCCGGGAGACATTAACCGTTTTATCGTCTCCTGCCCCGCCCTTTCCCGACTTTCGCGGGGCCGGTAATGAGCACCGGTATCCGCACGCCGACACCGCGTCAGCGCGAGGGCGCTTGGGCGCCGCCCCGGGCCGTGCTCTCCCGTGCGCTGGCCGTCCCGCTGGTGGCGGCCCTGGTCGCCGTGCTCCCGGCCGCGGTCGCGACCCAGCCGGGTCCTGGCCCGCACGACGCCGCCTACTGGCTCCAGTTGGCGACGTGCGCGTACTCCGGCACCCGCCTGGCGGCCATGGTGCTGACCGGGCACCGCCGCCTCATCCAGGGCGCCTTCTGGCTGTTCTGCTACATCGCGATGGGTATCGCACCCCTGGCGCAGACGGTGCTGGACAGCACACCGACCCCGGTGGTCGGCCCGCGCGCGGACACCGTGCTGGCCTCGGCGCTGGTCCTGGCGGGGATCGTCGCCTTCGACGTGGGGGCGCTGCTGGCCCGCCACCGGCCGCCGCTGCGCAGCCGGATGTACGAGCGCCACCGCCCGCCGGCGGTCGTGCACCGGCGGCGGCTGTATGTGCTGTGCGTGCTGGCGCTGGCGGGCAGCGGGCTGCTGATGGCCGAGCTGGGCGGGCCGGCGGTCTTCTTCAGCAACCGGCAGGAGATCAGCGAGTCCCTCGCAGGAGGGGCGGGCGCCCAGGCCGGCTCGCAGGCGGGCTCCGCCTTCCTGCGCGGGTTCGGCACCGTACCGGCGCTGCTGGCGCTGCTGTTCCTCACCCGCTGGCTGGTGGTCTCCAGGGCCGCGCGGCGCCGGCCGCTGGTGCCGGTGCTGTGGCTGGCGATGCTGGCGCTCAACGCCGTCGTCAACAACCCGGTCTCCAACCCCCGCTACTGGTTTTTGACGGTGCTGTTCTCGCTGTTGTTCACCGCGTTCCCGCGCAGCCCGGTGATGTACCGGGCCGCGCTGGCCACCGGTGTGGCGGTGGCGCTGGTGATCTTCCCGTTCGCCGACCGGTTCCGCTACGAGGAAGGCACCGACCGGCCCCGGCAGACGACCGGGTCGGTACTGGAACCGCTGACGATGAAGGACTACGACCAGACGGGCATGCTCGCCAACACCGTCACCTTCGTCCGCTCCGGCGAGGGCCACAGCTACGGGCGCCAACTGTCGGGAACGGCACTGTTCTTCGTGCCCCGCTCGGTGTGGACCGGCAAGCCGCACGACCCGGGGACCCGGGTCGGCGAGTGGATGGGCATGCCCTACCCGAACCTGTCCTCCCCGCTGTGGGCGGAGCTGTGGCTGGACTTCGGCCCGCTGGGCATGGTGTCGGGCTTCGCCGCCGTCGGCTACGGTGCCGCGCGCGCGGACCGGCGCTATGCGCGGCGCACCGCCCAGGAGGCCGCCGCCGCCCAAGGGCCGGGGCGCGGGCCGCGGGAGCGGGCGGGGCCGGGGAGTGTGGCGGCGGTGGCGGTGCCGCTCGTGGCCGGTTACAGCTTCATCCTGCTGCGCGGCTCACTGCTGCAGGGCATGGGACGGGTGGCGATCGCGGTGCTGTGCGTCGCGTTCGTCACGACGTTCCGGCAAGGCCGCGGGGAGCATTAGGGCTTGCCCGGCAAGCACCGCAAGGGGGGAGAGACCTCGCCCGTCAGGGGCGCGGGGAACTGCGCGACAAGCCACGACGCGCCCGCAGTCTGCGGACGACAGGCAGGGGCACTCCCGCGCCCGAACCGGAGAGGGGCCGCAACAGCCGTACCGCCCGCAGCCAGCTCGCCGTCCCCTTCGCCGCCGAGCCCAGGAACAGCCCCCAGGCCGCGCCGAGCACTCCGCCCAGCGCGTAGCCGGCCAGCAGGCAGCCGACGGAGGCGAGGGAGAAGACCAGCTGGATGGGGAGCGTCGTGCGGGGGCGCAGCACCCGCAGGGCCAGCAGCCCGCAGGTGCCCAGTGCCATCGCCGCGTACTGGCTGCCGGTGGCGGGCAGCAGCCGGGCTGCCGACGCCCAGGTGTCGCCGAGCAGCGCGCGGCCCGCGCTGTCGGGCAGCAGCAGCAGAACGGTCGTCCAGGCCGCGGCCAGCCCGGCGAGCACTCCCCCGGCGGCGCCCGCCGCACGTGCCGCGCGGCGGGGTCCCGCGGTGCGGTTGAGGAGCGGCGGCCCGAATCCGGTGGCGGCGTTGAACAGTACGTTCATCGGCCCGTAGAGGGTGGTGGCGCCGCGCAGCGCGCCCACCGCCAGCGGATCGGCGAGCAGTCCGAGCCCGATGACGGCCAGTTGGCTGCCCGCGTTGCCGACACCGAACTCGACGGCGAACCTGCGGCCGAGGTGGTCCCGGCGCAGATAGCGGCCCGGGTCCTGGCCCGCGCCCCGGGTGTGCCGCCGCAGCAGCCACAGCGCCACCGCGAGCGCGGGCAGTGCGGACAGCCCCCACACCAGGAGCAGCCTGGGTGCGCCGGCGCCGTGCGGCTGGGCGGCGAGCGCGGGCACCACGCAGCCCAGCCGCAGCACATCCGCCGCGAGGGCGCAGTGGGGGCGGTGGAGCGTGGCGAAGGCGTAGCGGGTGGTCTCCTGCGTCAGCGCGAGCGGCAGCACCAGCGCGAGGGCCGCCGGCGCGGCGGCCGCCCCACCGCCGACCGTCCACAGCACCAGCGCGGCGGGCGCGCCCAGCGCCGTGGAGGCCGCCGCGGTGAACCCGACCGCCGAGCGGCAGGACCGCGCCACGGTGGTGTGCTCCGCCGGTTCGCCCTTCTCCAGGACGAGGGCCTGGCCCACATAGGCGACGGTCAGGCCGAGGAGGACGGTGAAGACCGTGTAGACGAGGGAGAACGTGGCGAAGGCGTGCACGTCCGACTGGCGGGCGGCGACGACGAGCACGGCGATGTTCGTCGCCGCTGCCACGCCTTGGTCGGCCACGGAACACAGGAGGGCCGTGCGTGTCCGCGGCGACCGTCGCATCGACCCCTGCCCCTCACCGGTCCATCACCCGTAGTCCGACGCCCTCGCGCACCAGCTCCGCCCCGCGCTGCCGCACGGGTGCCCCGCGGTCGGGCGGGGCCGGAGGCCGGGTGGTACCCCGCCGCCCGGGCTCACTGCCGGTGCCCTCGGAATGCAGCAGGGCACCCAGCACGCACCCGCCCGCCCCGGCGACCAGCTCCCTTATCCGCGCCAGATCGTCGCGCCGCACTTCCCGCGGGTCGCAGACGATCAGCACGCAGTCGACCCGGTCGATGAGCGCGATGGCGTCGGCGTACGACAGCACGGCGGGCGCGAGCACGATGAGCACCGAGTCCCGCTCGTCGGCGTGCCCGATCAGCTGGGTGACGGCGGACGAGGTCAGCGCGCGGGGCACCTTGCTGACGCGGTGGCCGGGCACCAGGTCGAAGACGCCGGACTCGCCCGCGTCGATGGGGACGCGGGGACCGGTGGGCCAGCCGATGGTGCCGTGGCCGGGGGCGCGGGCCCACCCGGGGGCCCCCGGCCGGGAGATACCCCCCGGCTGGACGCCGTCGGCCTGCCGGAGCCGCTCGGTGAGGGAGGGGGTGCGCAGATCCGCCTCCAGCAGCAGCACCTCCTTGCCCATCTCGGCGAAGGAGGCCGACAGGTTGACGGAGGCGGCCAGCGCGGTGTCGATGCCGCCGCGCGGCGGGACGACCAGGACGCGGCGGCGGCGCGCGAACGTCTCGTCATAGGCGAGCCGGAACGCCACCGAGCGGTACTCCTCGGCGAGCCGGCCGTCGGCGAGCAGCGAGCGGGAGCGGCCCCGGCGGGCGGCGCCCTTCTGCTTGCCGGGGCCGTGGCCGCCGCCGCGCCCTCGGCGCGGCAGGGTGCCGAGTACGGGCGCGTGCAAGGCGCGTACGACATCGCCGGGCGTTCGCACGGCCGGGTCGAAGACGAGCCGTACCCAGGCGGCGAGCAGGCCGAGGCCGATGCCGACGGCCGCACCGAGGCCGACCATCAGCGGCAGCCCCGGCCCGGCGGGCGCGCCGGGCGGGGTGGCCTCGGTGACGACGCGGCCCGGGGTGGTGTCCTCGGCGCGCAGGTCGCTGATGCTGCCGTTGATCTCGGCGATGCGGTTGACGGCGGAGGAGTGCGCGGACAGCGTGCCGTCGAGTGCGCCTTCCTTGCCGGAGGAGGCGATCTCCTCGGCGAGCCGGTCGCGTTCCTTGGTGAGCGGGGCACGCTGCTTCTCGTAGGACTCCACCATGCTCGCGACGCGGGTGGTGGCGTCCTTCTCGCGGTTGTCGAGGTAGGCCGCGGCGAAGGCGTTGGCGCTGCGGGCTGCGGCCCCGGGGCTGCGCGCGGTGTAGGCGAAGCGCAGCATGCGGGTCTCGGGCGGGTTGGTGACCTGCAGATCCGCCGCGAGCCGCTGGGGGCCGGTGTCGGTGTGCAGCTTCCGTGCGGCCCGCTCGGCGACGACGCTGCTGAGCGCGGTCCGCCGCTCCGAGCCCATGCTGGTCTCGCCGGGGGCCGTCTTCTCGCCGCTGCTGTCGATGGGCAGCGGCCGGACGGAGATCTCGGTGGTGGCGGTGTAGGAGTCGGCGCCGCGTATACCGAGCCAGCCGCCGCCGAGCAGCCCCAAGGCGACGCCGAGCACGATCAGCCAGCGGTAGCGCAGGAGTTGCCGGAACTGGTCGCGGAGCAGGTCGGGTTCGTCGTAGGGCTGTGCGGCGCCCGGGTCCCGCTCGCCACCGGCGGCGGGCGCGCCATGACCGCTCACGCCGGACCGCCCTGCTGCCGGGCCGCCCCCGGGGCCGCACCCGGCAGCGCGCCACGCCGGTGCCGTGTCCGGGACACGGTCGGGGGGTGATCGGGGGCGGGGGGCAGGGTGAGGGCTTCCTCCAGCAGCTCCGTCAGCCTGGTCAGTGCCGCCTCCCGGCCGAGATGGCCGGTGGCGTAGGCGCGGCCCGCCGCACCGAGCGCGGCGGCACGGGCCGGGTCGGCGGCGAGGGAGCGCAGGGCGGTGGCGAGCGCCTCGGGGTCCTCGGGCGGCACCAGGACCCCGGCCGCGGAGCGGCGCACCTCCCCGGCGGTGCCGCCGTCGGCGGCGACGGAGGCGATGACGGGGCGGCCCGCGGCGAAGTAGGAGGTGAGCTTGGAGGGGACGCTCATGTCGAGCACGGTGGCGCGCTGGGTGACGGCCAGCACATCGGCGGCGGCCAGTACGTCGGGGAAGTCGGCCTCGGCTGCGGGCGGCAGCAGCTCGACACCGGACAGCGGCGCCGCCAGCCGGGCGAGGTGCCGGCGCTGGTTGCCGTCGCCCATCAGGACGATGCGTAACCGCTCCCGGCCCTGTTCGCCCTCGAGCAGCCGGGCGGTCTCGATCAGCACCTCCAGGCCCTGCTTGAGGCCCATGTTGCCGGCGTGGAGCACGACCGTCTCGTCCCGCCGCCAGCCGAGCCGGGCGCGGGTCTCCTCCCGTGGCCGCGCGGCCTGGGCCGTGTGCGTCCAGTTGGGGACGGTCCGGATGCGCGAGGCGGGCACGCCCAATGCGGCGACGCGGTCGATGAAGCTCTCGTGGATGACGCCGACGAGGGTGGCCGACGCCAGGACGCGGCGCTCGGCCAGGCCGGCGAGCGCCGCGGCCCGGCCGCCGCCGCGGATGCCGCTCTGGGCCGCCGCCGCCCCCATCAGGTCCTGTACGACGGGTATGAACGGCACTTCGGCGGCGCGGGCCAGCCGGGCGCCCAGCAGCCCGCCCGCGAGGCTGGGCAGCTGGGCGACGACGGCGTCGGGCCGCCCGCCCAGGCGGGGCGGCGCCAGCAGGCCGTGGACGAGGATGGACGCCTCGTACAGCGCCCGGCGGGCGGCCGTCTGCCGGGGCGGGACGGTGTGGCTGCGGCGGTGCACCTGCACTCCGGCACGCAGCTCGGTCGCCCGCCACACCCCCCGGTAGGCCCGGTCCGTACGCCAGGCCGGATAGTGCGGCATACCGGCCAGGACGTGCACGTCCCAGCCGGGCTGTGTCGCCCAGTGCTCGGCGAGCTGCGCGGCATAGGGTCCTATGCCCGCCTGCTCGGGTGCGTAGTTGGTCGAGACGAGCACCACCCGGCGTCCGGGCCCCCCGTCGCGCAGCGGTCCGGGCCCGGTGCCCCTTCCGCGCGCTGCGTCGCTGTTCGCCATACATCCCCCCACAGGATTCCCCGGGGCAGCGTAGCGCCGATCGTGCACGCTTTCGCCAACCTGTCCCTGTTTCTTGCGGGTTGTGGTTGCATGCAGCGATGTACGGCGGTCGGGGAGGGCCGGCGTACAGCCAACGTCATGCGTCCAGGGGGGACCTCACATGACCCACACCGTCGGCTACGCGCCCGGTGCCTACGACCTGTTCCACGTCGGCCATCTGAACCTGCTGCGGCACGCCCGTTCCCGCTGCGACTACCTGGTCGCCGGCGTCGTCTCGGACGAGATGGCCGAGCGTGCCAAGGGCCGCCCGCCCGTGATCCCGCTCATCGAACGGCTGCAGATCGTCCGCAGCATCCGGTTCGTGGACGCGGCGTTCGTGGAGACGGTGCCGGACAAACTGGAGACCTGGCAGCAGGTGAGGTTCGATGTGCTGTTCAAGGGGGACGACTGGCGCGGTACGCCGAAGGGCGAAAGGCTGGAGGCCGATTTCCGCACCGTCGGCGTAGAGGTCGTCTACTTCCCGTACACCATGCATACCTCCAGCACTCAGCTGCGGCGTGCACTCGACGCGCTCGACGCGGCCCCCTCGGAGTCGGTCACCCCGGAGGTGGGGCGGACAGCTCCCGGAACCATTTGACCGCGAACGCCGCGAGGAAGAGCGTGTAGCAGACGAACAGGACGGCGTACCCGGTGCGGAAGGCCCCCGGGGCGCCCAGCAGCAGGAAGACGGCGCAGAAGACGCCGTGGTCCACCGGCAGCAGTGCCACGGCCCGCAGCGGCGAGGGGGGTCGGGCAGCCGCTCCCCCGTCGGGCCGCCGGGGGCGGAGCTTGTCGGTGAGCAGCCCGCCGAAGAAGAGCAGCACCGCCACCAGTTGGAAGCCCAGCGGGACCAGCAGCCATCCCTGGCCGGGCAGGTCGGCGAAGCGGTGGAAGGAGATCAGCACGGCCGAGTGCAGCCCGACGATCTTGGCGCAGTCCACGACGTGGTCCAGCCACTCCCCCGCCGGGCTGCCGCCGCCGCGCAGCCGCGCCAGCTGCCCGTCGGCCGAGTCCAGCGCGAAGCCGACGACGAGCGCGGCGTAGACGCACACCCCGAGCGTCCACGACGGCCGCACCAGCGCCACGGCCGCGACCCCCGAGAAGCTGCACGCCGCGCTCAGCAGCGTCACCCGGTTCGGGGTGAGACCGGCGCGGTGGGCCGCCGCGGCAAGGACGCGGCCCAACGGCCGGTTGACGAAGCGCGAGTAGAGCGAGACCCCCTTGGCCGTCTTCTGTGCCGCCCGTAACCGGCGCAGTGCCGCACCGAACGCCGCGGATTCCGTGTCGCCTTCGGCAGTCCGGGTCATGCGCCCCCCTGATCGTCCCGCTCGATCACCCTGCCGCGCATACTGTGCCAGGCAGTACGCGGCGCGCCAGACCGCGCAGGATAAGGTGCGTTCGCCGACAGCACCGGGAGGGTGGGAACAGGTGAAGGGGTTGAGGGCTGGCAAGCCCCCGCGCATACCGCTGGCAGCGGCCGTGACGGCCGGGGCGCTGCTCGCCTCGCTCACGGGCTGCGTGACCGTGCACGGCGAGAGCGCCGTGGTCCCCGCGTTGAGCAAGGCGGAAGCGGCGAAGGTCCTCAAGACGTTCGTCAAGACGAACAACAAGGCCAACACCGCCTACGACGCCAAGCTCAACGCCACCATCGAGTCGGGTGCGCTGGGCGCCATCGACCAGGCGGGGCTCAGGTCCCGTAAGAAGGTCGACCCCAAGGGCAACCCCGACTACCGGCCGCTGGAGCTGACCGACACCCGCTATCTGATCCCCGAACAGGCGGGCTGGCCCAAGTTCTTCGTCACCGACTCGCGCAGCAACCGCAAGGGGCAGGGCCGGTGGCTGTTCGTCTTCCAGCGTGACCGGGCCGAAGGGCCGTGGAAGGCGTCGTACCTCTCGGTCGTCGACCCCGACCGCATCCCCCGGTTCGCCCGTGACGAGCACGGCCATGTGAAGGCCGTGCCGGTGGGTGGCGCCTCCGGCCTGAGCGTGCCGCCGGACGAGCTGAGCAAGCGCTACACCCGCTATCTCCAGGAGGGTGCCGGCGACGACTTCGCCGCCGGGCCGCACACCACCAAGCTGCGCGAGCAGCGCGAGAAGGCGATGAAGCGCACGAATGTGCGCAACGAGTTCGCCGACCAGGCGGCACGGCCGCCGCAGTACGCGCCGTTCGGGCTGCGGACCAAGGACGGCGGGGCGCTGGTGTTCTTCACCTCGCACCACCACCACAAGCAGACGCTGCCGCGGGGCTACAAGCCGAAGATCAAGGACCCGCTGGTGAAGGCGCTGATGTCGGGCACGCCGAAGCAGTCGGTGACCTTCGTACGGGTCTCGGAGCAGGCGGTCACCGTGCCGGGCAAGCGCGCGGGGAAGGCCGAGGGGAAGGTCACCTTCCTGAGCCGTATCGAGGGCCTGACAGCCGCGCGGGGCAGCTGACGTCCGCGTCGCCGCACGCTCCCTCGCCGCACGCCCCCTTGCCCCGCACTCCCCGCCGTGCGCCCCGGCAGCGGTCCGGGCGGGGCGCGGGGGGGTCAGCGGACCGGCCAGGGGGCGGGTTCCTCCCGGCCGTCCGCCGTCAGTGCGTACTCTGCACAGGCGTCGGTGAGGGTTTCCAGCAGGGCGAGGGGCTCGGGGAGCGGGCTGCCCGGGCTCGGTGAGCGCAGCCAGCGGACCCCCTCGGAGGTGTCGGGCAGCCGTGAGGGCGGCAGCAGCACATAGCTGCCCCGGCAGTGCCAGCGCAGGCCGGGGTGCTCCTCCATCGTCTCGGGGTGGCTGTCCAACTCGCAGGGCCACCACTCGTCCTCGTCCTCGGGCGTGCCGCGGGTCTTGGTGAAGAACAGCATCCGGCCCTCGCCCAGCAGGGCGACGGGCCCCAGCACCGGCTCGACGCCGGGGTCGGCGGCCGGCTCCCGCTCCTCCAGCCGGGCCAGCGCCGCGTACCCGGCCTCCGCCGGGACGTCCAGCACATCGTGGGCGCGGCCGGTCGCGGTGATGAAGTTGGCCTCCGGTTCGGCGCGCAACCAGCGCTCGATCTGGGCGCGGTCGGTGGTGGCCTGGGTCTGCCAGGCGAAGGAGACGGGGTGCCTGCCGGGGGTGGGACAGCCGATCCGTACGCACGAGCAGCCGTACCCGGACGGGTGAGCGGCGGGGGCCAGGGGGAACCCGGCCTCGGCGGCCGTGAGCAGGAGGACTTCGCGGTCCCGGGCCGCTTCCGCGGCCTCGGCGGCCGGCTGGCCGCCCCGTCCGCCCCAGCGCCGTCCCCCGGAGCCGCGCGCCGAGGCTCCTCGTTCCGCGGACCGTGCGCCGGGCCGCGCGGCCTCGGCGCGCTCGGCCCGGCGGCGCAACCATTGGGCGATCCTGCTCTCGCGTTCCATCTACCGCCTCACTCCGCGACCGGGAACCGTGAACTCCGAGGGTACGCAGCCCTGCGGCGCGCTGAGGCGGAATCCACGGATCACGGATGTCTCTCCTCTATCCTGCGCCTCCTTGCGGCCGGTCCGGTACGCGGGGTCGGGAGCGTCACCCCTGGGGGCCACCCGGGCGGACGCCCCGCCCGGCACATCATCCCGGTCGCCCCTAGCTTGGGATCATGGTCACAAAGGCGGCTTTTGTCCCATTGGTCCCGTTGCTCGCCCTGACCCTCGCCGCGGCACCGGCCGCACCGGCCGCGCCGGCCGGGCGCACCGGCCCGTCCGCCGCCGCGCCGGGGGCGCCTTCCGCCCGAGGGCCGGGGGAGGCTCCCCGCGAGGTCGCACCCCGGGGCGCACGGCTCTCCGGCACCACCATCGCCGCACACCGGGGTGGCGCCCTGGAAGTCCCGGAGAACAGCATGCAAGGACTGGTCGCGACCCAGCGCCGCGGATACGCGCGCGTCCTGGACGTCGACATCCGCCGGCTGAGCGACGGCACGCTGGTGGCGATGCACGACGCCACGCTCGACCGCACCACCAACAAGCACGGCAAGGTCAGCGCACTGGACTGGAAAGCGTGGCAGAAGGTGCGCGTCACCCCCAAGCGCAGCCTGCCGGGACAGTGGCGATCCGAGCGCCCCCCGGCCGCCCGGGAGATCCTCGACCGCTTCGGTGGCGACACGCTCCTGATGCTGGAACTGAAGGACCCCGCCGGGCTGCCCCGGCTGGCCCGGCTCATCCGCGACCGGCACCTCACCCGCTCCGTCCTGGTGGAGTCCAACGACCCGAAGGTGGCGGCCAAGGCCCATGAGCAGGGCCTGCTGACGGCCGTGTGGCGCTCGGCACGCCAGTTGGCCCACGACCGGCCGAAGCGCTGGAGGGAGTACGTGACGATGCTCAGCGTCGACCACCGGGCGTCGGCCCGGCATGTCCGCAAGGCCCTGCGCTCGGGCATCACCTATGTGTGGTCGCACACGGTCAACACCCGCGCGACCCGCGACCGGATGCTGGAGCTGGGGTGCAGCGGCATCGTCACGGACCGGCCGGGCAGTCTGGCGTTGTCGGGCGCACAGCCCTGACGGGGAGCCGGAGGGATTCCGCTCCCAGCCCTGGCGGGGAGGGTCGGCTCTCAGCGCGGGGCGCCACGCGGGGCCAGGGCGCGCATGGCCAGTTCGACCAGCCCGTCGGTGAACTCGTGGGTCAGCGGACCCGTGCGGTTGAGCCAGCGCTGCTGGAAGGGGCCGAGCAGCAGTTCGACGGCGAGGTACAGATCGAGGTCGGGGTCGATCTGCCCGGCCTCCTGCCCCGCGCGCAGCCGCTCGATGTAGACCCGTACGCCCGGCTCACTGAGCCGGGAGACGAACTGATCGGCCAGTTCGGGATCGGCCGCCGCCGCGACGGCCAGCGCGCGGTAGGGCGCCTCGAAGGACGCGTCGGAGAACTCGTCGGCGGTGGCGCGCAGCACATACTTCAGGTCGGCCTCGATGTCACCGGTGTCGGGGAGGCCGCTGCTGTAGTCCTCGTCGTGGACGACCTCGGTGAAGGCGTCGAGCAGCACCGCCGCCTTGGAGGGCCACCAGCGGTAGATGGTCTGCTTGCCCACACCGGCACGGGCCGCGATCGCCTCGATGGTCAGCTTGGGATAACCGACTTCGCCGACCAGTTCCATGCTGGCCTGAAGGATCGCCTTACGGGAGCGCTCACTGCGGCGCGAGACGTCAGGGCTCTTCGCGGTGGTGGATGACATGACCCGAATCTAGCAGCGTGTTGAGACGAGACGAACCGTCTTGACAAGACGATACGTCTCGGTCATGCTCGATGAGACGCAAGCGAGACGATACGTCTCGACCAGCGAGCACCATGCCCCGTACGAGGAGAGGAGACGTCCATGAGCAAGGGACGCGGCGGAAAAATGCTCGGAGTCGGCGGAACCCGCGCACATCTGTCCCGCAAGCAGTTGCGGGGCGCCGGGGGCGGCGGACACGGACCGGGCGGCGGCACCGACCCGCTCGCCCAGAAGCGCGAACTGCTGCGCAGGCTCCGGGAGTCACGTGAGTAGCGCGGGCCGGCGCTGTGCGGTCCGGAGCACTTGACCGACAATCCACACGAACAGGCCCCTCAGGGAGCACCATGAGCACACCGCAGCACGCTCGTTCCCTGAGGAGCCTGAGATGTACGCAACCCGTCGCTATCTGATGTGTCCTCCGGCCCACTTCCGTGTCACCTACTCCATCAACCCCTGGATGGACCCCGGCAAGCCCGTGGACCTTCCCCTCGCGCTCGCCCAGTGGGAAGCCCTCCGCGACCGCTACCGCGCACTCGGCCACACCGTCGAGATCCTCGACCCGGAACCGGGGCTGCCCGACATGGTCTACGCCGCCAACGGCGCGACCGTCGTCGACGGCAGAGTGCTCGGTGCCCGGTTCGCCCACCCCGAACGCGCCGGGGAGGCAGCCGCACACCGAGCCTGGTACCGCGCCCACGGCTTCGCCGACGTCACCGAACCCGCCCACATCAACGAGGGCGAAGGCGACTTCGCCGTCACCTCCTCCTGGCTGCTGGCAGGCCGCGGCTTCCGCAGCAGCCCGCTCTCCCACGGGGAGGCCCAGGAGTTCTTCGGCCGCCCCGTCATCGGTCTCGACCTGGTGGACCCGCGCTACTACCACCTGGACACGGCCCTGTGCGTGCTGGACGCAGAGACGGACGACGTGATGTACCACCCGGCCGCCTTCTCCCCCGGCAGCCAGGCCGTTCTCGCACGGCTGTTCCCGCAGGCGCTGCTCGCGGAGGAGAGCGACGCCCTCGCCCTCGGCCTCAACGCCGTCAGCGACGGCCACCATGTGTTCCTGCCGGAGGCGGCCACCGGCCTCTTCGCACCCCTGCGGGCCCGCGGCTACGAACCCGTACCCGTCGACCTCACCGAACTGCTGAAGGGCGGCGGCAGCGTCAAATGCGTCACCGCCGAGCTCCGGCCGTAGGAACCTCGCCGAGGGTGGGGCCGTGGCCGGTCACCACGCAGCTCCCCACCCGGTCTTGCGGGCGGCCCGATAGGTGTCGCCCTCCCGCTTGGTGACAGGACGGCGGCGCAGGGCGCCGCCGTCCTCGCAGAGATCGAGCAGCACCTGCCCCTTGCGCAGCTGCGGCTTCCGCACGACGCGCGCTCTCGCGGGCGCCCCCGCCCGGACACCCGCCGGAGCGTCCGGCCCCGCTTCCCGTACCGCCACCACATAGCTGAACTTCTCGTCCTCATACGGCAGCTCCCCGCCCTTGACCCGGCGGTGCAGCGAGGAGCGGGCGACCCGTACCGCGAAGTGGCACCAGTCCTGGCCGACCGCGATCGGGCAGGTCCCGTCGTGCGGACAGGGCGCGAGCACCCGCAGCCCCGCGGCGATCAGCGCCTCGCGGGCCTCACGGATACGCAGATAACCGTCCGGCGTACCGGGCTCCACCAGCACCACGGCACCCCGCGCCGCCTGTGCCGCCGCCTCCACGACAGCGCCCCGGTCCTCGGCACCGAGCTCTCCCAGCACATAGGAGGCGGTCACCAGATCGGCAGCGGCCCCCAGCTCCGGCGCGGGGCCCCCGCGCAGCGAGCCGCGGCGCCACTGAGCCTCGGGCAGCGCCTCCACACCCGCCGCCAGCCGACGGCCGAGGGCCAGCGCGGGCTCGGCCCAGTCGAGGACCACCGTCGAACGCGGCGCCTCCCCGGCCGGGCCCGAGGAGGGCCCCCACACCTGTGCCGCCGCCCACACCGCGGCGCCCGTACCGCCGCCCACGTCCAAGTGGCTGGCGGGCGCCCAGTCCGGGGCGCGCTCGGCCAGCGCGTCCAGCGCCGCGCAGGCGGCGGCGAAGGTGGCGGGCATCCGGTAGGCGGCGTACGCGGCCGCGTCGGCACCGTCCCGCAGCACGGGGGCGCCGGTGGGGGTCTCGCCCCGGTAGTGGGCGATCAGCCGCTCGACGGCGGCCGACGCCTGCCGCGCGGGCAGCCCCTCCAGCGCTGCGGCGAGCGCGCCGCGCAGTTCTTGCTCGATCACCTCACCAGTGTAGGAAGCCCGAGCACCGCGCTCGCCCCGCCCGGGCGCCGGGGCCGGGGCCGGTGCCGGGGCCGGTGCCGGGGCGGTGCGGGGTTCACAGCACCGCGCGGGCCAGCCGGGTGGCCGCGGCGGCGCGGGGGCGGCTGTCGGGAGACCGGCGCACGGGGTGCACGGTGTTGGCGAGCAGCACCAGGAAGGTGTCGGTCGCCGGGTCGAGCACCAGGCTGGTCCCGGTGAAGCCGGTGTGCCCGGCGGCGCGGGAGCCGGGCCCGGCCAGCTCCCCCATGAACCAGGCGGCACCGGTCTGGAAACCGAGCCCGGGCGGCCCCAGGAGCTCGGCCACCGAGGAGGGCGCCAGGATGCGGGCCGGCCCGTAGGCACCTCCCGCGAGCAGGGTGCGGCACAGCACGGCGAGGTCGCGCGCCGTGGAGAAGAGTCCGGCATGCCCGGCGACGCCGCCCCTCGCATAGGCGTTCTCGTCGTGCACCCGGCCGTGGATCAGTCCTCGGTTGACCTTGGCCCAGGGTCTGCGCTGGTCCTCGGTGGCGGCGATGGCGGAGCGCCAGGAGCGGGGCGGGTTGAAGCGGGTGCGGTCCATACCGAGCGGTGTGGTGACCCCCTCCCGGACGAGCGCGTCCAGCGGCTGCCCCGTCGCCATCCGCAGCACGCTTTCCAGCAGCAGCAGATTGAGATCGGAGTACAGGTAGGAGGAGCCGGGCTCGGTGAGCGGCTTCTCGCTCCACAGCAGCTCGGGGTGGGCGGCGGTGTTGTGCTCGTAGAAGGGCAGCTCGGCGCGCAGCCCTGAGGTGTGGGTGAGCAGATGACGGACGGTGATGCCGTGGTCGGTGACCAGTCCCGCGCGCGGGTCGACGTGGTCGACGACGGGCGTGTCCAGGGCGAGGACGCCGCGCTCCACCTGCTGGAGGGCGGCGATCGCGGTCAACAGCTTGGTGAGGGAGGCGAGGTCGAAGACGGTCTCCACCCGCATGGGCAGCCACTTCTCACGCGGCAGCTCGACCGGCAGCCCCGCCTCCGGATCCCAGGCGGCATACCGCAGCGCCCAGCCGGTGGCGTGCTCCAGCGCGATGTACGGGCCGCGGCCGGCCAGCACGACCGCACCGGCGCACCAGCCCGCGGTGGGCAGTGCGTCGATCTCCTGGGCCAGTGCGGCCAGTTGGTCACCGTCGAGCCCGGCCTTCTCCCGGAAGCGGCGCCGCGCGGCGGCGTCGTCCAGGGAGGCCACGCTCCTCAGTCGCGTACGCGCCATGGGCGGCAGAGTGCCACGAAGGCGAGCGCGGCGAGCGCGACGGAGCTGAGCTGGACCAGCGCCATGGGAACGGCGGTCTGCTCCCCCGCGACACCCACCAGCGGAGAGGCGACGGCGCCGATGAGGAACTGCGAGGTGCCCAGCAGCGCCGAGGCCGAACCGGCCGCGTGCGGGGTGCGCATCAGCGCCTGGGAATTGGCGTTCGGCATGATCAGCCCCATGCCGGACATCATGACGCACAGTCCGGTGGCCAGCGGCGCCAGCCCGACACGTCCGAAGACGCCGGCGGTCATCAGCAGCAGTGCCACGGTGGCGACCCCGACCATGCACAGCCCGAAGGCCAGCACCCGGTCCAGCGGAACGCGGCCGACCAGGACCTTCCCGTTGAGCTGTCCGAGGGCGACCAGCCCGATGGAGTTGACCATGAACAGCAGGCTGAAGGTCTGCGGCGAGGCGCCGTAGATCTCCTGGACGACGAACGGCGAGGCCGCGACGTAGGAGAAGAGCGCCGCGAAGGCCAGGCTCGCGGTGAGCAGATAGCCGGTGAAGACCCGGTCGGCCAGCAGCCCGCGCATGGTGCGCAGCGCGTCGGGCAGCCCGCCCTTGTGGCGGCGCTCGGCCGGCAGCGTCTCGGGCAGCTTGCGCAGGACGACCAGCAGAAGCAGCAGGCCGATCCCGGCGAGGATGAAGAAGACGCCCCGCCAGTCGGTGAAACGCAGCACCTGGCCGCCGAGCACGGGGGCGAGGATCGGCGCGACGCCGGAGATCAGCATGAGGGTGGAGAAGAACCGCGCCATCGCCAGCCCGTCGTACATGTCGCGGACGACGGCACGGGCGATCACGATGCCCGCCGCCCCCGCGAGGCCCTGGGCGAGCCGGAAGACGGTGAGGGTGGCGGCGGTGGGCGCCAGCGCGCAGGCGACACCGGCGACGATGTAGCAGGCCATGCCGATCAGCAGCGGGCGGCGGCGGCCGAACCGGTCGCTCATCGGCCCGGCGACCAACTGTCCGACAGCCAGCCCGACGAGGCAGGCGGTGAGGGTGAGCTGCGCGGTTGCGGCCGGGACATGCAGCGCCGAGCTGACCTCCGGGAGCGCCGGGAGGTACAGGTCGATGGAGAGGGGCGGGAGCGCGGTCAGCCCGCCGAGGATGAGGGTGAACAACAGCCCGGCGCGGCGCCGCCGCGTCATGGGGGCCTCTCCCGGGCGGACCCCGGAGGAGGACGCGGGTGCTGCGCTCCCGCTCTCCGGCGCGGTGCGGGCTTCGGAGATGGTGCGGGCTTCCGATGGAATCGCCCTGGATTCCCGGGCGGTGTCCGCGGTGGCTGCTGCCGCGGCTTCCGGGTGCTGCGAGGGGTCGGCGGGTATTGCGGCCGGTTGCTGGGGGCCGGTCTTGGTCATGCACCTCTCCAGGAGATTGTCACGGACCCGAACATTCTCCCAGGGTTTCCGGGAACGTCCCACACGTTTGTTCCCCGCCCGGTCGGCCGCGATGGCAACCGACCCTCCGGCGACGACGTTTCCCGGCCACCGTGCCACCGCACGTACGCTGCGCCCATGACGCAGGAGAACCACCACGCACACGGGCGCGATTCAGGTCCGCAGCCGCACCAGGCCCACGACGCGGGAGGGACGGCAGACAGCGTCCGCGCCCCCGGTACGGCCGTGGTGACCGGCGCCGGCTCCGGGATCGGCCGCGCCGTCGCCCTCACCCTCACCGACGCGGGCTGGACCGTCGTCCTGGCGGGCCGCCACCGCGAGACGCTGGAGCAGACCGCGCAGTTGGCCGGGGGCGCCACCACCCGGTGCGTACCCACGGACGTCACGGACCCGGCCGCGGTCACGGCGCTGTTCGAGGCCGTGGGTGAGCGGGAGGGCCGACTCGACCTGCTGTTCAACAACGCCGGCACGTTCGGTCCCGCCGTACCGCTGGAAGAGCTCTCCTTCCAGGAGTGGCGCGGCGTCGTGGAGGTCAATCTGCACGGCGCCTTCCTGTGCGCCCAGGGTGCCTTCCGGCTGATGCGGAACCAGCGGCCCCAGGGCGGCCGGATCATCAACAACGGCTCCATCTCGGCCCACACACCGCGCCCCGGCTCGATCGCCTACACCGCGACCAAGCACGCGGTGACCGGCCTGACCAAATCCCTCTCCCTGGACGGCCGCCCGTACGACATCGCCTGCGGGCAGATCGACATCGGCAACGCCGCCACCGAGATGACGGCGGCCATGAGCCAGGGCGTCCCCCAGGCGAACGGCAGCCGCGCCCCGGAGCCGACCATGAACGCCGAGGACGTGGCCCGCACCGTCCTGCACATGGCGTCCCTGCCGCTGGAGGCCAATGTCCAGTTCGCGACGGTGCTGGCCACGAAGATGCCCTACATCGGAAGGGGCTGAGCCCACGACCACCCGGCCCGCACCGCGCGGAGAGCCCCGGCCGTCGGCGGGTACCATGGGCCGCACGGCGGACGAGCCGGCCGGGCGGTCGCGTCGGGAGTGCCCAGCGCACTTCCGCCGAGGAACGTCCGGGCTCCACAGGGCAGGATGGTGGGTAACACCCACCCGGGGTGACCCGCGGGACAGTGCCACAGAAAGCAGACCGCCGGGCCGTCCTCGGACGGACCCGGTAAGGGTGAAACGGTGGTGTAAGAGACCACCAGCGCCCAGGGTGACCTGGGCGGCTAGGTAAACCCCATCCGGAGCAAGGTCAAGAGGGGCCGCGGGATCGCGGCCCTGCGCGGACGATCGAGGGCGGCCCGCCCGAGTCCGCGGGTAGACCGCACGAGGCCGGTGGTAACACCGGTCCCAGATGGATGACCGCCACCCCGGCGGCCGCAAGGCCGCCAGGTGACAGAACCCGGCGTACAGGCCGACTCGTCCGCCCCATCCCGGCTTTCTGTCCGCGGTGAGTCCGCTGACTCACGATCATGGTCCGCCACCACGCGACGGGTGCCCACCCCGCGGCCCGGCCCGCAGCCGGCCCGAAGCCCGACCGGCCCCTTGAGCGACGACGCCCCATCGGACGACGAGGCCGGCAGCGACGGCTGTGGGGCCGACCTCACCCAAGAAGGACTCCGCGAACTGTCAGGCGTAGACCGGACCACCGTCCGGCGCATCGAAGCCGGCACCACCGACGCCCGCCTGAGCCGGCTGCTGCGCGTCGCCTCCGCCCTCGGCGTGCCACTCACAGACCTCGTCCGGGTGAGCCCCGGCCGGCGACGGGGGAGGCACGGACGGCCAGGGCGGTCATCGGGGTGGATCGGGGCAGCGTTCGCCGTCGCGCGGGCACACCGGCGCGCAGCGGGCCCCGGACGAGGACGACGAGCCTACCCAGCCAGGATCAGCGCGAGCATCGTGCTCCTCCTTCTGCCGGATTTCTCGGGGGACCCGCCTCCGGGCTGTGGCCGTCACGCGTTGGAGTGGACGCCTTGCGTGCCGGCCCGCCCGGGGCGGGGGTCATGGGGGGCGGTCGTCGCTGCGGTGCCGGTGCCTGCGGTAGATCGCCTCTACGCTGCCGGGCAGGTCGCCCGGATCGAGGGGGAGCTGGGCACACACCTGACAGCGCCACTCCTCCAGGTTTGGTCCCGAGCACCGAACGCTGCTGATCAGGTGGAGGCCCCGTTCCGCTGGGCAGATCGCGCAGCGGTACGGAGCTGCTGGCAGCACGCCGGTACGGGCGGCGGCCAGGAGTCGGGCGCAGGCCTCCAGCTGGACCTCGGGCGGGTCGTGTGCCAGCCAGTGGGCCCGCAACTGGAACGGGATGCCGCCCGCGTTCAGGGCCAGCTCCCACATGTGGGCCTCCTGCGCGGCGGCCAGGGCCAGGCGGCTGGCGGGGTGGGTCGCAGGGTGGGCGACCTCTGCAGAGCGGGCCTGCCACGCCAGATGGGTGAAGGTCGCCGCCCGGTCCGTGAGGGGCGCGTCCGTCCAGGCGGCGGGCACGGTCAGTGGGGTGCCGGCCCAGTGGTGGGAGAGGGCTTCGTCCACCACGGTCAGGAGCGTGTCTCGGTCCGTCATGGCGTGTCCTCCGGCTCGGCAACGGCAACGGGCAGGGCGGCGCGGCGGTCCGGGCAGGCGGCGAGGAGCACCAGGGCGGCCTCCAGCTGCGTCTGCCAGTCGGCGTCGAAGGCGGGCGCCACGATGACGTCCTGCCATGCTTCGCAGGGCCGGGCGTCCCGGCGTAGCTGCTTGGCCAGCCGTTCGGCCTGGTCGGCAGGCGCCGCCAGGACCGCGTTTCGGGAGTGCCGGGCGAGGCGTGCCAGCACAGTGGCGCGGTCCTCACGCGGCGTGAATTGCCACACGGCGAGGAGGAAGGGCGTCTGTGCCGCGCGGCGGCGCCCGTGCAGGTGCAGCTGCTGGCGCAGATGGCGGCTCAGGGACTGGACCGGGCTGTCAGGAAGCTCAGGCACGGCCGGCCTCCTGAGCGGTCGTGGCCGAGGCGGCGCGCTTCTCCAACTCCGCAATCGCCTCTTCCGCGTAACGGGAGGTGGTCCACCGGCCGACCATGGGCCGGGCGCACGGCAGACACGCATACGCGCCGCTTCCAGCCCCGGAGCCCTGCTCGTGAACGACGATGAGCGCGACGTCGTCGGCCGGGCCGTCGTGCCACGCGCAGTATCCGGCTGTCATTTGGGCTTCTCCTTCTCTGCGGGTGGGCAGGCGCGGCAGCGGCTGCTGACGACGTGGCCGTGGTCGCTGCGGTCGCTGGTGAGGCTGAGGGGCCGTTTGCAGCGAGGGCAGGTCCCGTACCAGGTGCCGCGCCGGGCTGCGATGGCCGCGGGCTCGGGTGGCATGACGGTCACGGCCTCCGTCGGCAGACCGGGCACCGGCACGGCGGCCAGCTCCCACTGGCCGCGCAGCGCATGCTGCCGCGCAGTCGCCGCCATCTGCTCCACGTGCGGCCACCGTCGCCGGAGACGCGGAGCCGCAGAGCGCTCACGGTCGCGGTCCCACGCGGTAGGGAACGGCGGAGTCGTAGGCGGCCCGCTGCGCGGCCGAGGCCTCACGCAGATCCTTTTTGCGGGTGATCCATTCGGCGCCGTGCGGGTTGACGAGGCGGACCCACTCGTCGTCGATGACCGTCTGCACGCGCCCTACCCACGCGGGCTCGGGCGGCCTCTCCTTCCGCGTGGACTTGTCCACCACGTAGTCGCCGCGCCCGTACTGGGCGGCGCCCGCGGTCACCGAGCATCGACCAGGAACTCGTGCTGCTTGCAGACGACTACCGGCCAACGGCGGGCTCGACCGCTATAGGTCGCCTGCATCGTGCCTGCGGGCGACAGCTCACCGTGTACGGTCCCGCACACTATGCACGCCTCACCATGGAGACGAGCGATACTCATCGCCGGTTCTGCCGAGCTCTCTGATGACCTGTTCTGGAGCATCCTGCAGCCCATCTGTGCGCTGGTTTCGGACACCCAGATGGTGCAGTGAGAGACCTGCCACAACTGCTACACGCTGTGGCAGCTTCGGCTAGGACTTGTCCGGTCGATCATGTGCGGAGCCAGATGAACAGGGCTGCTGCTGTGGCGGTGCCGAGGAAGACGTATCCGCGCTTGTCGTAGCGGGTGGCGACTGCCCGGGACTGCTTCAGCCTGTTGATCGCCCGTTCGACGGTGTTGCGCTTCTTGTAGCGGTCTTCGTCGAAGCCGGGCGGTCGACCACCGCGTGAGCCTTTGCGCAGGC
>NZ_JAGPXJ010000208.1:0-798 GCF_018070605.1 Streptomyces sp. B15 | reverse complement strand
GGAGATCGCCGCGCAGTTGGTCATCTCCGTACGTACCGTCGAGTCGCACGTCTCCTCGCTGCTGCGCGCCGGTCTGATCCCCCGGCTGCGCGACCCTGGCAACGGCAACGGCAACGGCAACGGCAACGGCAACGGCAACGGCAACGGCACCGGCAACGGCAACGGCGACGGCGACGGCGACGGCGACGGCGGGGAGGACGGCGCCGCGACTCCCGCGGCCGTACGGATCCTCACGCCCGGCCCGGACCCCCTGCGCACGCACGCCGAACGGCTCCGGCCCGTACCCGACACCGACGCCGACACCTGGTTGATCGTCGACCAGTTCGAGGAGCTGTACACCCTGGGCGCCGACCCGGCCGACCGGGACGCCTTCATCGACCGCCTGGTCGCCGCCACCGACGCCGACAGCCGGCTGCGCGTCGTCATCGCGGTGCGAGCCGACTTCCTCGGCCGCTGCGCCGAACACCCCGGCCTCACCGCGGCGTTGCAGCACGCCACGCTGCTCGCCGGGCCGATGAGCCGGGCGGAGCTGCGGGAGGCCATCGTCCGCCCGGCCGCCGCGGTCGGCCTCATCGTCGAGCGCTCCTTGACCCATCGCCTCCTGGACGAGGTCGAGGGTGCCCCGGGCGGGCTGCCGCTGATGTCGCACGCCCTGCTGGAGACCTGGCGCCACCGCAGCGGCCGCGCCCTGACCGAGGCCGCCTTCGAGACCGCCGGCGGGCTGCGCGGCGCCGTCGTCCGCACGGCCGAGCAGGTGTACGGCGAGCTCACCGCGCCCCAGGCGGAACTGGCCCGCCG
>NZ_JAGPXJ010000207.1:0-874 GCF_018070605.1 Streptomyces sp. B15 | reverse complement strand
TAAGCGTTGTCCCGTAACTGCTGGTCAGGGGTGAGATGATCTTGCCGTGTCTGGTGTGATCACGGCGTCGCAGCCCTCCTGGATAGCCCCGTTCAGCGGGCTGAGCCCGCGCCAGTTCGGCAAGCTGATCACCGCGCTCCGGCGCGAGGGTGCGGATCCGGTACGCAAGGGCCGGCCGTGGAGTCTGCCGCTGGAGGACCGCGTGCTTCTGGTCGCCGCCTACTGGCGGACAAACCTGACCCTGCGCCAACTGGCACCGCTCTTCGGGGTCTCCAAGTCCGCGGCCGACCGCATCATCGACCACCTCGGGCCGTCGCTCGCCCTCCAGCAACGTAAGCGGTTCCGCAAAGACACCGTGCTGATCGTCGACGGCACCTTGGTCCCCACCCGCGACCACGGCGTCGCCGAGCAATCGAAGAACTACCGGTACTCCACCAACCACCAGGTCATCATCGACGCGGACACCCGGCTGGTCGTCGCGGTCGGCCGCCCTTTGCCCGGCAACCGCAACGACTGCAAGGCGTGGGAACTGTCCGGCGCGAAGGCCGCCGTCGGCAGGACCACGGTCATCGCGGACGGCGGCTACCGGGGCACCGGCCTGGTCATCCCGCACCGCCGCGAGAAAGGCCAGGCCGAACTCCCGGACTGGAAAGAGGAACACAACACCTCACACCGCAAGGTCCGCGCCCGCGTCGAGCACGCCTTCGCCCGAATGAAGACCTGGAAGATCCTCCGCGACTGCCGCCTCAAAGGCGACGGCGTCCACCACGCCATGCTCGGCATCGCCCGCCTGCACAACCTCACCCTCGCCGGATGACGTGGGAACAAGCAGGTCAGGATGTACGCCGTAGATCATTTACGGGACAACGCTTAC
>NZ_JAGPXJ010000206.1:0-921 GCF_018070605.1 Streptomyces sp. B15 | reverse complement strand
TCGTAGCGGGTGGCGACTGCCCGGGACTGCTTCAGCCTGTTGATCGCCCGTTCGACGGTGTTGCGCTTCTTGTAGCGGTCTTCGTCGAAGCCGGGCGGTCGACCACCGCGTGAGCCTTTGCGCAGGCGGGCGGCCTCGCTGTCGGCCTTCTCCGGGATCGTGTGGCGAATGCCCCGCCGTCGCAGGTACTCGCGGCAGGGTCCATTGCTGTAAGCCTTGTCGGCGGCCAGGCTGTCGGGCTTGTTGCGGGGCCTTCCCGGACCGGGCCTGGGGATGCGGATCTTCTCCAGGACCGGGCTGAACTGGGTGCAGTCCGCCCGCTGTCCACCGGTGACCACCAGGGACAGCGGGCGGCAGCGGCCGTCCGCGCTCAGGTGGAGCTTGCTGGTGAACCCGCCCCGCGAACGCCCCAGGCCCTCACTTCCAGCACCACCTCCACCAGGCGGTCGACCAGGCTCTGCCACGGGGTTTCGTCCTGGTGTTCCACTTCTCCGGCCCCTTTTGACGCGGGTGCCGGCGGCGGCTCTGTCCGAGCGCCGGCCGCGTGCTGATGGGCGCGCACGATGGTGGAATCGATTGCGATGTCCCAGTCGATCTCGGATGCCGCGTCGGCCCCGGCCTGGACCTGCTGGAGCAGACGCTCCCACGTCCCATCGGCCGACCACAGCCGGTGGCGTTCATAGACGGTCTTCCACGGCCCGAACCGTTCGGGCAGGTCACGCCACTGCACGCCGGTCCGCACCCGGTGCAGAATCCCGTCGATCACCTGCCGGTGGTCCCGCCACCTGCCACAACGTCCGTTGCTGACCGGCAGGAACGGCCGCAGCCGTTCCCACTCGGCATCAGTCAGATCACCCCGCCCCATGTCCACATCAACGACCCGGACACGAAGTAGTCACATGATCGACCGGACAAGTCCTA
>NZ_JAGPXJ010000205.1:0-978 GCF_018070605.1 Streptomyces sp. B15 | reverse complement strand
CTGACGGCGTGGTTCGGGTTGGTGGAGTTGGCGGGGTTGCGTCGGGGTGAGTCGGTGTTGATTCATGCGGCGACGGGTGGTGTGGGGTCGGCGGCGGTGCAGATTGCGCGGTATGTGGGGGCGGAGGTGTATGCGACGGCTGGTCCTGGGAAGCAGGGTGTGCTGGCGGGGATGGGTATTGATGCGGCGCATCGGGCGTCTTCGCGTGATGTGGGGTTCGCGTCGGTGTTTCCGCGGGTTGATGTGGTGCTCAACAGTCTTGCCGGTGATTTGACGGATGCGTCGTTGGGGTTGCTTGGGCCGGGGGGTCGGTTCATCGAGATGGGCAAGACCGATGTGCGGGATGCGGAGGGGTTGGCGGGGGTGTGGTATCGGGCGTTCGATCTTGTGCCTGATTGTGGTGCTGAGGGTATCGGGCGGATGTTGGGGGAGTTGTGTGGGTTGTTCGGGGCGGGGGTGTTGGTGCCTGCTTCGGTGCGGGCGTGGCCGTTGGTGCGGGCGCGTGAGGCGTTGCGGTTTATGAGTCAGGCGCGGCATGTGGGCAAGGTGGTGTTGGATGTGCCGGTGCCGCTTGATGTGGCGGGCACGGTGTTGGTGACGGGTGGTACCGGCACGCTGGGTGGTCTTGTTGCTGAGCATTTGGTGCGTAGCCGGGGTGTGCGGCATCTGGTGCTGGTCAGTCGCCGGGGCCCGGACGCTCCCGGTGCACAGGACCTGACCGAACGCCTCACCGAGCTCGGCGCTGAAACAGAGCTGGTGGCGGCCGATATGGCCGACTCCGAGGCGGTCGACGCGCTCATCGCGGGTATCGACCCCGCGCACCCACTCACCGGTGTGGTGCATGCGGCGGGTGTTCTGGATGACGCCGTGCTGGCCTCGCAGTCCGCCGAGCGGCTTGCCGGCGTATGGGCGCCGAAGGCCACGGCCGCATACAACCTGCACCGGGCCACCGCCCACCTCCCCCTCTCCTTCTTCGTC
>NZ_JAGPXJ010000204.1:0-1323 GCF_018070605.1 Streptomyces sp. B15 | reverse complement strand
TGTACGGTCCCGGGCAGGACACCGGGCTCGATCTGCTCGCTGCCGACGAGGCCACCCTCGCCCGCACGGTGCGCGGGCGGCGCGTCGGTCTCGTACCGCAGAGCCCGGCCGCCCATCTGACCCCGGTGCGCACGGTGCGCTCCCAACTCGCCGAGACCGTACGGGAGCTGACCGGTGCGCGGGGACGGGAGCTGGCCGCCGCGACCCGGGCGGCGTCCGAGCGGGCCGCCTTCCCCGTCGACCACCTGGACCGCTACCCCCACCAGCTCTCCGGCGGGCTCGCCCAGCGGGCCGCCACCGCGCTGGCGCTGGTCGGCGACGCGCCGCTGCTGCTCGCCGACGAGCCGACCACCGGACTCGACCGCGACCTGGTGGAGCGCACCGTGGACGAACTGCGTGCCCACACCGACGACGGGCGGGGCCTGCTGCTGATCACCCACGATCTCGCGGCGGCCGAGCGGGTCGCCGACCGGGTGGCGGTGATGTACGCCGGGCGCGTGGTCGAACTGGCCGACGCCGGGGACTTCTTCGGCGAGCCGGGCCCCCGTCATCCCTACGCCCGTGGTCTGCTGGCGGCGCTGCCCGAACGCGCGTTCACCCCGATCCCCGGTATGCCGCCCGAACTGCACGCTCTCCCGGACGGCTGTGCCTTCGCGCCCCGCTGCACCCGGGCGAGCGCCGAGTGCGCCCGGTTGCCGGCGGCGGAGGACGGTGTGGCCTGTCACCACCCCGTCACCGGCGCCCGGCCCGCCGTGGGCCGACGCGAAGGAAGCAAGGTATGACCGCGGATCCGCACCCCGCGCTGGAGCTGAGCGGCATCACCGCGGGATACGAACGGCGCGCGCCCGTGCTGCGTGACGTCTCGCTGACCGTGTACGGGAGCGAGGCGGTAGGACTGCTGGGGCCGAGCGGCTGCGGCAAGTCCACCCTCGCCAAGGTCGCGGCGCTGCTGCACCGCCCGTACGCGGGCACCGTACGGCTCGACGGTGAACCGGCCCGGGGCTGGCGGCACCGGGCGCCGCGCGCGCAGCGCACCGCCGTGGGCGTCGTCTTCCAACAGCCCCGGCTCGCCGCCGACCCCCGGCTCACCCTCGCCGCGCTGATCGCCGAACCGCTGCGCGCCACGGGACGCGGCCGGGAGGCGACCGAGCGCGTGCGGGAGCTGGCGGGCGCCGTCGGCCTCGGCGGCGACCTGCTCGACCGCCGCCCGCACGAGGTCAGCGACGGGCAGCTGCAGCGCGCCTGTGTCGCACGCGCGCTGGTGCTGCGGCCCCGGGTACTGGTCTGCGACGAGATGACGGCGATGCTGGACGCCTCCACCAC
>NZ_JAGPXJ010000203.1:0-1392 GCF_018070605.1 Streptomyces sp. B15 | reverse complement strand
CACTGAGCACCGTGCCGCCGCTGCCGGGCTGTGGGGCCTGGTGCGCGGGGCACAGGCCGAGTACCCGGAGCAGCTCTTGCTGCTGGACCTGGATCCGGACGGCGCCGCGCTCGCGGACACCGCCACCGTCCGGAAAGCCGTGGCGCGGGCCGTCGCCGCGAACGAGCCGCAGGCAGCGCTGCGTTCGGGGCGGCTGCTCGTCCCCCGCCTCACCCGGACGAACGGCAGGGACGCGCACCCGGCGGAAACCGCCACCGCCACCACCGCCACCACCGGCGCCGCCACAGCAGAAGGCCCGCACGGCACGCCGCGCCCGCTCGACCCGGACGGCACCGTGCTGATCACCGGCGGTACCGGGACGATCGGTGGCATCATCGCCGAACACCTGGTGCACGCATGGGGCGTACGGCATCTGCTGCTGGCCGGCCGTCGGGGCGAGGAGGCGCCGGGCGCACAGGAGTTGGCCGGTCGTCTGACCGAACTGGGCGCCGACGTACGTGTCGTCGCCGCCGACGCGGGAGACGCCGAGGCGGTGGCCCGGCTCGTCGCGGAGGCAGGCGCCGACCACCCGCTGACCGGAGTCGTGCATGCGGCCGGCGTACTGGACGACGCTGTGCTCCTCTCCCAGTCCGGGGACCGGCTCGCGCGCGTCTGGCACGCCAAGGCGACCGCGGCGCTGAATCTGCACGCCGCCACGGCCCACCTGCCGCTGGCGATGTTCGTGCTGTGCACCTCGGCCGCCGGTGTCGTCGGCAACGCGGGCCAGTCCGGCTACGCCGCCGCCAACGCCTACGTCGACGCGCTCGCCGCCCACCGCCGCGCCCTCGGCCTGCCCGCACTCTCCCTCGCCTGGGGCCTGTGGGAGCAGACCAGCGAGCTGACCGGCCATATGACCGGCGCGGACCTGGCCCGACTGCGCCGCTCCGGCTTCTTCCCGCTGCCCACCGCGCAGGCGCTGGAACTCTTCGACGCCGCGTGCCGCACACCGCGCTCCTCGGCGGTGGCCGCCGGGATCGACGTACGCGGACTGCCCGCGGCCGAGGTGCCCGCAATGCTGCGCGGACTGGCGGGGCGTACGGCCACGACGGCAGCCCGACGCACCGCCGCCGCAGGCGCGGAAGGCGCCGAACCCGGGGGTCTGGCCAAGGAACTGGCCGGACTGGACGAGGCGGGACGGCTGGAGGCCGTCACCGAACTCGTGCGCCGTACCGTCGCCGTCGTCCTGGGCTTCGGTTCCCCGGCCGAGGTGAGGACCGAAGTATCGTTCAAGGACCTCGGATTCGAGTCGCTGACCGCAGTGGATCTGCGCAACCGCCTCTCGACGGCGTCCGGGCTGCGCCTGCCGACGACGCTGGCCTTCGACTACCCGACTCCGGCCGCCCTCTCCGGCTA
>NZ_JAGPXJ010000202.1:0-1539 GCF_018070605.1 Streptomyces sp. B15 | reverse complement strand
AGGAGCCACAGATACGAGGGCGCGAGAGCCGACATGCCCGTTGCCACCACCCACAGCGTCGTGCTGATCGCCAGCAGACGGACCCGGCGCACCCGGTCGGTGAGCAGCCCCACCGGGACCGTGCAGACGGCAGCCGTCAGCGAGACGACGGAGACCAGGAGGCCGATGTCGGTGTTGTTCACACCGAACGCGGTCTTGATGCCGGGCGCGGCGACCGACAGCGCGCCCTTGTCGGCACCGTCCATGGCCAGTACGGCGCCCAGCACCACGACGACCCTCGCCTGATCCGGTCCGCCCAGGGCCCGCACCGCTCTGTCCTGCCAGGCGTACGTCATCGCGCCGCTCTGCTGCCCCGGCCGCGCCCTGGGCGCCGGCCGCGAGCGGGAGGTTCCCGCACGTTACTTCTCCTACCGCCTGCGGCATCTTTCAGCTCGCGCGAGGGCCGTCCGACGCCCTCGCGCCGCCTGCCCGCCCAGCGCCGGCAGTGCTGCTGCTCATGGAACACCGTTCCCCACCCGCGTCCTGGAAGGACCCAGCGGGGCTGGGCTGCATACGTCCGGTCGGACGTCGGCCGGGACCCGTTCGCCACACGGGACGGCCGTGCACCGGCCACGAGGAGACGGCCGACCGGGTCCGAGGTACGCAGGGCGCGCCGCCCCGGTGCCGGACATGGTGGTGATCCGGTCCCCTTCCAGTCCCGGTCCCGGCCGTGTGCTTCGGCGTCACGGCCCGGACGAGCCGGGCGCTCAGCTCACCGAGCCGCGCCCGGACCGCGTACGGTGCCGGGTGGAGCGGCGAGAGGTCGCAGACGTCGGTCCCGGTGTCGCGAACCAGGGGCGCCGTACTCCGAACCGGTGGCAGGAGGACGAAGCGCACGGCCGGCGAGAGTGGTTCGAGACGGGACGCCTCACCCAGCGTGTAGACGGTGAGGTCGACTCCCAGCTCTGCAGGGCTCGTTACCGCGGCCGCCTCGGCGAACCGCTCCCAGCACTTGACGTGGCCGCCCGCGCTCGGCGTTCTGACCAGTTCCAGGAGCACGGCGACGGACGGCACCCCGGACAGCGCCCCGCGTCGCGCAGCATGCCGACTGCACTGGCGGGTGCCCTTTTCGACCGATCGCTCATGGACGCCCCTCCAGCCTCCCAGCCTCGTCGGCCCGGCACACGCAGCCGGTGGACACGCCCGTGGACACGTCCGCGGTCACCCGGGTATCCAGCGATCCAGCTCGGATGGCTGCATCCGGGCACCGGGCATCCGGCAAGTACCGTCCCCACGCGTTTTGCGGTCGGTTCTTCCCCCCGCCGCTCCGGCCGGCCGCGCTGCGCCACTCGCGTGCACATCGGTGCCGGACCAGCCGCTCCGCCAGCAGCGGGGTACCCGTTGGTATGGCCGGTGAGACCTCGGCTGCCGCCACGTTCGACGACGGAGCAGACAGACGAGGGAGCAGAGAGAGGAGCCCCGGATGCCTACCGGAAGAGTGAAGTGGTTCGCCTCGGACAAGGGCTACGGATTCATCGAACAGGACGAGGGCGGCCCGGA
>NZ_JAGPXJ010000201.1:0-1696 GCF_018070605.1 Streptomyces sp. B15 | reverse complement strand
CCATGACCTCGCCGGGCCACTCCCCGCTGCGCGGGTCGTAGCCGGTCTTGAGCACGTGGCTCCAGTCGGCGGCGACCGGTGTCCCGGTGAGGTGGCGGCCGAGCAGTTCCGGGGTGTGGACTATCCGCGCGGCGCCGGGGAAGTCGGCCGCGTGCCGTGCGTACCAGGCGACCCGGCCCAGCGCGGCTGTGGGGCCGACGGTGAGACCGAGCGCCCGCCAGCGGGCGGCGCCGGCGCGCTGCGCCTCGGTGTTGTGGTCCGCGGCCCTGCGGTCGTCGTACATCAGCGCGGGGCCCAGCGGCCGGCCGGCCGCGTCGGCCGGCACCAGGGTGCCGGAGGTGGCGGAGACCGCCACGGCGGTCACCTCGGCGCCTCGCGCCGGCAGCGCCGATGTGGCCTGGCGCAGCGCCTCGGCCGTGGCGGGCCACCAGCGGGTGGCGTCCTGTTCGCTGCGGCCGCCCCCGTCGCGGACCGGCTGCGGCAGCGGGGCCCGGCCCTCGGCGCGCACCGTGCCCCGGGCGTCCACGCACAGGACGCGGACGGCCGCCGTGGCGACGTCGATCCCGGCGACGAGGGGAGTGGAGGCGGGAGCGGAGGGCGAGGGTCCGGGCGTGGTGGCTGGGCTGTGCATGGCGTCCCTTTCAGTCACGATGTTAAATTCACACCTGCCGTGTGAAAGCGAGGGTCAGCCGTCGACCTCCGCGACCCGTACGTCGGTGTGCTCGCGCAGCTCGGCCACCAGGGCGCCGTCCACGCCGTCGTCCACCACGACGTGGTCGAAGTCGGTGACCGGGCACAGCCGGTGCAAGGCCGTGCGGGCGACCTTTGAGTGATCCATCAGCAGCGCGGTGCGCGCCCCGGAGGCGAGCATGGCGCGCTTGACGAGCACCACGTCCTGCTCCTGGTGGAAGGTCATGTGCCCGTTCATCGCGGACGTGCTCACCAGCACCAGGTCCACCGACATCGCCTCGATGGCCTCCACGCAGGGCACTCCGAGGAACGAGTCGTGGGTGTGCGAGTACTCGCCGCCCAGCGCGATCAGCCGGACCTCCTCGCACCCGGCGAACACGTCGAGCACGCGGCGCGCGTTGGTCAGCACGGTCAGCGGTCTGCGCCCGCGCAGCAGCACGGCCAGCGCCAGCACGGAGGTGGAGTCGTCCAGCATCACAGACATGCCCGGCTCCACCAGTTCGGCGGCGGCCCGCGCCACCGCCTCCTTCTGCGCCACATGGACACCGAGCCGGTAGTCGAGATTGCTCTCGAAGACGCTGGTGGGCAGCGCGGAGACACCGCCGCGGAAGCGCCGCAGGACGCCGCGCCGGGCCAGCGCCTCCAGGTCGCGGTGGACGGTCATCACACTGACGCCCAGCACCTCGGCGAGCCGGCTGACGGTCACCGTCCCGTGCTGGACAACATGCTCCGCCATCCGCTGTCTGCGGGCCTCCTGGGAGCGCGCTGAGCCCGTGGGCGGTCCCGGGTTCGTCACGGCCTCGCCCCGCTCAGCCGGCGGCCGTGGGGGCCGAGAGCGGCGCCCGGCCGGCCACGGCGGCGTCGGTGGCCGTCGGCACGTTCAGCGAGCGCAGGGCCGTCCGGTCGCCGCTCAACTCGATCTCGGTGACCGCCGCGTTCTCCAGCCGGGGCAGAACGAGCCGGTAGCGGCCGACGGGGATGCCCAGCATCGCGCACAGGGCGATAC
>NZ_JAGPXJ010000200.1:0-1789 GCF_018070605.1 Streptomyces sp. B15 | reverse complement strand
CCACCACCCCACCCACATCGCCCACACCCTCACCACCCGCACCCAACACCCCCACCGCACCACCCTCATCGGCCACAACCACACCCAACTCACCACCGCCCTCAACCACCTCACCACCAAACAACCGGACCAGATCTCTCCCCGCCCGGCGCGCAGCCGACCGGGCCGTGTGGCGTTCGTCTTTCCCGGTCAGGGCTCGCAGTGGCCCGGTATGGCCGCCGGGATACTGGAGGCCTCCCCGGTCTTCGCGGAGCAGTTGGAGCGGTGCGCCGAAGCCCTGGCGCCGCACACCGACTGGAACCTCCTCGAAGCGGTGACCGACCCCGCCCAGGCCCCCGCACTCGACCGGGTCGATGTGGTGCAGCCCGCGCTGTTCGCCGTGATGGTGTCGCTGGCCGCGCTGTGGCGTTCCTACGGGGTCGAGCCCGACGCGGTCGTCGGGCACTCGCAAGGAGAGATCGCCGCGGCCTGCGTCGCGGGAGCGCTGAGTCTGCAGGACGCGGCCCGTGTCGTCGCGCTGCGCAGCCAGGAGATCGCCACGCTCGGCGGCACGGGCGGAATGCTGTCGGTGGCGCGTCCGGTGGCGGAGGTGCACGCCATGCTCGCGGCTGCTCCGGGCCTGTCCGTCGCGGCGGTCAACAGCCCCACCTCGGTCCTGGTCTCGGGCGACAGTGCGGCGCTGGACGCGTTCCACGAAGACTGCGTCGCCGAGGATGTCTGGGTGCGGCGGATTCCCGTCGACTACGCCTCGCACTCGCCGCACATCGAGTCGCTGCGGGACCGGTTGCGCACCGTACTGGGGCCGGTGCGTCCGCGTGCCGCCTCCGTGGCGTTCCACTCCACGGTCGCGGCCGAGCAGCTGGACACCACCGCGCTCGACGCCGAGTACTGGTACTCGAACCTGCGCAATCCGGTGCTGTTCGAGGAGACCGTGCGCGCGATGGCCGGTCAGGGCTACGGGGTCTTCATCGAGGTGAGCCCGCACACCGTGCTGACGACGGCGCTCACCCAGTCGCTGGAGCCGCTCGGCGGCGACCCGGTGATCGCCGGTTCGCTCACCCGGGACCACGGCCGGCTGGAGGACTTCCTGACCTCCGCGGGCGAGGCGTGGGAAGCCGGTGTGCCGGTCGACTGGTCGGCGTCGTCGGCCGGGCGACCCACCCGCCGTGTCGAGCTGCCCGGCTACGCCTTCACCCGGCAGCGGTTCTGGGCGGGCAGCGGCGGTGACGGCGACGGCCCCCGGGCCGCCGGTATGAAGTCGGCACGCCATCCGCTGCTGACCGGTCAGCTGCCGCTGGCCGGTGGAAAGGGCCGGCTTTTCACCGGCCGGGTCTCGCCGGAGGAACTGCCCTGGCTGGCCGACCACACGGTCTTCGAAGAGGTCGTCGTCCCGGGGACGGCGGTCGTGGAGCTCGTCGCGAGCGCGGGTGACCGGCTCGGCGGCGCCGCGGTCGAGGAACTCACCCTGGAGGCGCCGCTCCTGCTCCGCGACGAGGCGGTGGGGCTCCAGCTCCATGTGCAGGAGCCCGACGCCGAGGGGCGGGCGGCCTTCACCGTGCACGCCGAGGACGGTGCGGGTGGCTGGGCCCAGCACGCCTCCGGAGTGCTGGGCCCGCGGGCCGCCGCCCGGGGAGGCGATCCGGCGGCCGGACCGCCCCGGCCGCCGCAGGACGCCGACCCGTCCGAGCCGCAGGGCGACCCGCCGGCAGGAGCCGTCCCGCTCGCGCTGGACGGCCTCTACGGCCGGCTTGCCGAGCGGGGCATGGGATACGGCCGTACGTTCCGAGGG